>JBFOLQ010000482.1:0-6129 GCA_040830145.1 Flavobacteriaceae bacterium
AAAAGGACAGGAACTATTGCGGATAAAGGCATTTGTAAATCCCAAGAATGCCGGACCAACTGGACCCGTAATGGCCCAGTAACAGGAAATCGCACACGGAACACTATTTGAATATGGAAGGATTAGGACAGTTTTTGCCCATGCTGCTCATTTTTGCGGTAGCGTATTTTTTTATGATACGCCCCCAAATGAAGCGCCAAAAGGATGAAAGGAAGTTTGTCTCCGAACTGAAACGGGGAGATAGGGTCATTACCAAGAGTGGATTACATGGAAAGGT
Organism: Flavobacteriaceae bacterium; assembly: GCA_040830145.1. Lineage (GTDB taxonomy): Bacteria > Bacteroidota > Bacteroidia > Flavobacteriales > Flavobacteriaceae > JBFOLQ01. The sequence goes on from JBFOLQ010000482.1 coordinate 278, forward strand.
ATTGGACCTTAATGATAATGATAATTCTTGTGTAATTGAGACCATGGCAGGTAAGTTGAAATTTGATCGATCTGCCATTTCCATGGAGATGAGCAATAAATTGCGGAATCCGACCAAGAAGTAGTAAACAAACGTATATCATGATAAAAGGGCATCTGCAACGCAGATGCCCTTTTTTTCTGGGTATGGGTATGGGGCAAAATGGCTATTTAGAAGGGGAGTCTATGGATGGCAACGGACGTATTTGTTAAAAAGAGGTGTGATTGTGATCGACCGAATCACTGACATCAATGTCCAACGCCAAAGGTCCCTGGGAAAACGATTTAACAATTCCTGTATTTATCGTTTAAACCTTTTCCTTCCCCGATTATCGGCAAAATTTTATCCAAGCGGGTGTGTTTGGTCCTTTCCTGTTTGGCATCGGTAATATAATCGGCATATTCCCTTTGTTTATAGGGAGTGAGTGCCTTGAAGTTTGCACTGAGGGATGGGTTTTTGTCCAATGCCGCCTGAAGGAGGTCGGGAATGGCCATGGGAGCTTTCTTCTTTTTGGCCGGCATCACTTTCAAACCCTTTTTTTCGTTTTCCAGGGCCTCATTGATGTATGCTAGGACCACGGTATCGTCAATTTGGTTTTCGTCGGTGAACTTTAAATGCCGCATGGCCTGCGTCTTTCCCTCTTGGGCATTGACCAGTAACTTTTTTTCGTCCCTCAATAGGGCCCCATTAAAAAATCCCAAGCTAAAATGGTTTTTGAACGCAGCAATCCAAAATACATTCTTATTGCTTAGGGTGTATACTGGGGCACTCCATTTATAGGTTTCCTCCGCAAGGGTCTTACCCGCCAATTCACGCAGTTTATCGATTCCTTCCTTGAAAGGCCTATCCTTGGCGAAATAGGCTTCCAATTTCTCAGCTTTTTCCATGCCTTTATTTTTTGGAGGCAGTAATTTCGCAAATTTTTACAATGGTGTCAACCGCTTTCTCCATACTTTCCAATGGGACGTATTCAAATTTCCCATGAAAATTATGGCCTCCGGCAAAGATATTGGGACAGGGTAACCCCATAAAGCTCAGTTGGGAACCATCAGTGCCACCACGGATAGGCTTTATAATGGGTGTGATTCCCAAGACCTCCATAGCTTCCTTGGCGATGTCCACGATATGAAAAACGGGCAGTATCTTTTCGTGCATGTTGTAGTATTGGTCCTCCATATCCAATTCAACACAGTTTCCATATTTTTTGTTGGCCGTGGCGACCAAGTCGCTGATCAATTGTTTTCGTGTGGCGAAATGGTGCTGGTCATGGTCCCTAATGATTAATTCAAAGACGGTTTCCTCTATTTCACCCTTTATATGGTGAACATGAAAAAAACCTTCCCTGCCCGTGGTATGTTGTGGGGTTTCATTTTGGGGCAATTGGGACATCAGCTCATTGGCAATACCAATGGCATTGATCATTTTGTTCTTGGCATATCCGGGATGTACACTTTTTCCCAATACCCTTATCCTGGCCTTTGCGGCATTGAAGTTTTCATATTCAAGTTCACCTACTTGACTGCCATCCATGGTATAGGCCCATTCAGCCCCGAATTTTTGTACATTGAACTTGTGGGCCCCACGACCGATTTCCTCATCGGGGGTAAAGGCAATTCGAACATTCCCATGTTCTATTTCAGGATGGTTCAAAAGGTGTTCCATGGCGGTGACAATTTCGGCCACTCCGGCCTTGTCATCTGCCCCGAGAAGGGTAGTGCCATCCGTTGTTATCAATGTTTGACCTTTATATAACAAAAGGTCTTCAAAATAATCCGGGGAAAGTACTATGTTCCTTTCGGGGTGCAGCACAATGTCCTTACCATCATAATTTTCAATGATTCGTGGACGCACATTTTGGGCCGTAAAATCCGGCGATGTGTCAAAATGGGCAATAAAACCAATGGTAGGCACCTGATGGGATACCGTAGCGGGTAGTGTGGCCATGACATAGGCATTGTCGTCCAAGGTGACTTCTGACATGCCAATATCCTTGAGCTCCTCCGCTAAAAGCCGTGCCAGCTCCCATTGTTTTTCAGTACTGGGCGTGGTATCTGATGTAGGGTCGCTTTGGGTATCGATGGCCACATAGCGAAGAAAACGGTCTAAGAGATGTTGCATGGAGGGTTCTATAGGTTATAGCCCAAAAATAATCATTAAGAGCCTGTTTAGGATTTTATGATTGGAATTTTGTAGGAAGTGTTTTTGAGGCAGAATGAGGCAAAATTGAAAATAATAGCTGGGCTACTTGATGAAATTTGACTCTAATACCAATTCCAGTTTAGGAATGGGCCAAAATATGCGAAGTTGCTTTTTTCTGTGCCGAAGCCGTGAAGATTGCAAATAGCCTGGGTTCTTGGCAATTTTCACAATAAAGGCATAGGAAGAATGAACTAGTATATTGGCTCATTTTTAAATTGTAATTGGTATAATACCATTGTCTTATCCATACGGTGCAACAGTGCCCAAACAAAAATGAGGCTATTCCGTAACTTTGCAAGACCCGAAGGAAGGGATGTCCTTTTTTCGATGGGGCGTCCTCAAAAAGGGCGACAAGAATTCAAAGAGACCAGGGGACGGCTTGTGCATCTTTTGTTGTGGTTCAGAGATAATGGGTTTGTATGCAAGGTTTTGATCTGGGTTTAATGGGGTTGTATTTTTATAAAAAAATAGAATATGTCTAGAAAATGGCGTTGGTTACTTCTTATGGGGATGGCCGTATCATGGGGATGGGCCCAGACCTGCACATTGGATGTGGGTGGGGGAGAGGTTGAAAGACTGGTGAACATCTTTCAATTGAATGGCTATCAAATGGGACACCTTGAGGAGGTTCGTGCACAGTATGGATTGGATTCCAGAATGATTCAGGATGAGATTGACCGATTGTTCGCGGAACATCCCCAGGATACCCGGGAAGAGATGCAGGCCCTTGCCGAGAAATACAAAGTGTTGCAACAAAGGATGCAACGTATGGCCGTAGCAGCTGATACGGAAGTGCTCAAGACCTTTAATGAAAGGCAATATCAACGCTATATTGAATTGTGCCAGTCCGTATACCGTTCCCCCATACATGTAGTTCCCACCATTTATGGGCCCGATGGGAGGCCCAAATAATGATGTGCCATAAAAAAATCAGAGGGCAGTGGGAAAAAGATATCTGAGTTTGTACTTTTGTTTCTGATTCCCCATGTAGTAATATGTATAAGACCCTTTTAAGGCCCCTTCTCTTTCTTATTGATCCTGAAAAGGCCCACCAGCTATCGTTTTGGGCGATAGGTGTATTGCACCGAATTGGATTGGGCAGTCTTTTGAGGAGTAAATATTTGATGGATGACCCCAGGTTGCACCGGGAGGTATTTGGCCTAACGTTTAAAAACCCCGTAGGTCTGGCCGCCGGGTTTGATAAGGATGCCAAACGGTACAATGAACTGGCAAATTTCGGTTTCGGATTTGTGGAAATAGGTACCCTTACCCCCAAGCCACAGGTAGGAAACCCCAAAAAAAGATTGTTTCGGCTTACGGCTGATGCTGCGATTATCAATCGTATGGGCTTCAATAATAAAGGGGTCTTTGATGCGGTGGAACGATTAAAAAAGGAACGACGGGTACTTATCGGGGGCAATATTGGCAAGAACAAGGTTACACCCAATAGGGATGCCATTAAGGACTATCTCATTTGTTTTGATGCCCTTTTTGAACATGTGGATTATTTTGTTGTCAATGTAAGTTCTCCCAATACCCCAGGACTTCGGGAATTACAAGATAAGGAACCCCTGGCCCAACTACTTCGGGAATTGAAGCTTGACAATCAGAAACAAGCGCGAAAGCATCAAATGAACCCCAAACCCATACTGTTGAAAATAGCACCCGATCTCAATGAGGGGCAGTTGATGGACATTATTGATATTGTTGGAATAACGGAGATTGATGGAATCATTGCCACAAACACTACCATATCGAGGGAAAACCTACGGTCAGATATGTACTTGACCGAGGAAAAAGGAGGCTTGAGTGGCAAACCGCTCAAGAATCGTAGTACCGAAGTCATTAGATTTTTGGCGGAAAAGAGTAAGGGGGGCTTTCCTATCATAGGGGTAGGGGGCATCCATTCGGCTGAAGACGCCCTTGAAAAGTTGGAAGCTGGAGCCACATTGGTGCAACTCTATACCGGATTTATTTATGAGGGGCCAAGCTTGGTCAAACAGATCAATAATGCTATCTTGGAGAAGGAAGGGATTGGGCAGGCATAGGAGGCTTGCTCGGATGTGGATGGATCTAGAGGTGGGAACGGGATTATGGGAAAGACATGGTTTCCCGTGCATTTTACACCCGTCATGTGGTCTGGGAAGGTCCAATGGCGAACGTCTTTTTCTTCGACATCTTTGATGTCATTCAATTCATTAAAATCAATTACAGGATTTAAATTTAGCCGCATGAAACCTCTATTCCGGTGCAAAATTTTCAAAGGGGAATCCGTCACAAAAGGGGATGAATAGAGAGGGGCAGGAGGCAAGAGTCAAGAGGATAGAAAATAGAGGATAGACAAAATTTTGCGCCTTATGTCTTACGTCTTGTATCTTACGTCTTTTTGGTTTGGACTTTAAGTTCATATTTTACTAAAAATCAATAATTCAACATAAGTTTAGTCGTGTGAAGAAAATGTGTATACTGTCCGTGGTCCTTTGTTTTGCCTTTCTGTCAACAGCCCAGGAAACTGCGGAACCCAAGACTCAATTCACAAAAATGTACCTTCCCGTATGGCAGGAAGCGGAACGGCATTGTATGGAGGTGGCCAAGGCCATGCCCGAGGAAAAATATGGGTATAGGCCTACGGAGGTGAGCAAGACTTTTGGGGAACAAATGGTCCACATTGCCTATACCATTACCTTGTTGACCCAACGTTATGTAGAGGGGATGGATGTTGTGCCCAATGCACCGGATGCTGAAACAATGACCAAGGATGATATCCTTGGTATGTTGGAAGCGGCATTTGCTTATACTACCAACGTCATTTACACCGTAGAGCAAGCGCAACTGGATGAAACATGTAAAATGTACCACAGTGGCAATGTCGTGAGCCGGGCTTTTGCCTTTTTCTATGTGCAGGACCATATGGCCAACCATCGGTCCAAGTCAAACCTTTACCTTCGGATGAACCATATTGAGCCACCTGAATATACATGGTAGCCTTCTACAGGTAGGGTATGAGACCGGGTCCGGGATATCCATCTGTTGTTACTTGCAACGATGTGTGATCATTGCCAAAAGGGTACTTCCCTATTCGCTCCAGTAGTCAATGACCAATACGTCTTCCAAATGGGGCGTCAGTACCTCACCAAAGGCTTTATGGTCCGGATGGGGCAAATAGAGGTCCCTATCCTCCGAGCTTTTAAAACTTAGGAAAAAACAGTGGGTGAAACCTTTGTCCAGGCCTTCTGGGCTATTATTGGTGCCAAATTCAAAATCTTTGATCTGTGGAATTTTTTCAGGAAGGGCTGTAAAGGCATCCTCCACTTTTTTGATGTCGGCCGGCGTGGTGCCCTCCTTAAACTTGAAAAGTACCACATGGCGTAAAATGGGCCCGGTGACATCGGTTACGTTTTTATGGGTTGTCATGGTGTCATGGTTGTTTTTGCATCCGATGCCCATCAATAGGGTGCACAAGACTATCGTAAGAACCGTTGCTTTCATATACCGATTTGTTGTTGGTTAGGATAAAAATATAAATTAAGGAGGTGTTTGGAAAAACATGGGTACGCTATCCCGGTAATTTGTCAATCTTACCCATGGCGTGTCCCCTTAGGGTTAAAAGTATA
>JBFOLQ010000483.1:0-4459 GCA_040830145.1 Flavobacteriaceae bacterium
ACCTCCCAAGCCTTATCGTCAATCTTACCATCAATATCAGGTATGGCATCCCCTTCAAATGGCATGGCCACATAGGTGCGTTTGGGGACTATTACTTGGGTTGAATCCTGTGCAAATACATTGAAATAAACAAGAAGTAGACAAAGGGCAAAGAGATTTCTTGCCATGCTCTGAGGTTTGCGGTTCGTTGTACTAAGGACATAAAAGTACCCGTACTGTTACAGAATTTCCCAGTATTGTGATTATTTTAACACCTCACAGTACAAATCGGTATGTGGCCTTTATCAAAAAAATGTTCTGTGGCTGTTGTTCCCCAAAAATATTATCCCCCAAATCACTCAACAACCCTTGCTGGGGGTCTCCTGATTGGGACAGGTCCTGAGACCATACCAAGAATAGTTCTGAGCCTGGAATGTACTCCCAGCGAACCACCAGATTGGATCGGAACTGCACAAAGGAAAAATCGGGGTTCCCAAACTCAAAATCAATGGTCCCGTCCAAATCCTCATCTACCGAATACGTATTGTCAACCAAGGAAATTTCATTGGGTCCATATAGCAGATATCGGTCTTCAAATCGTTTGGCGGTTGGATTGTCCACATGTTTAAATTGGGTATAGCGTCCCCGTGAAATAAAGGGCTGGCCCCAATATTGAATACTAAGATTGGGGTTGATCGTATAATTCAACCGCAAGGACATGCTGAAGGTTCGTTGGTCAATCCGACCATTCAAATATCGCAGTCCCAAATCGGTGTTCAAATTGGATATATACTGCAGTTTGTCCTCATTAATGGAAAGGGAAGGATAGGCCGATACCCGTAACGCATCCAAGGGCTGGTAGGTAAAGCCCGCTTCTATGTAATAGGACTTCACTGAATTATCAACCGCCTTGCGGCCATTATGGAAAACATTGAAGCGCAACTTTTTCCGATTGTCCGTATTGATGCCGTTCCAAAAACTGACCCAAGGGGATCGCCGTAATCTAGGCCCTCCCCGTAAGGCCGCGTTGGAATATTGGATGGGCGCATAGTTGAAACCTAGATTGGTAAACCAGTTATTCTGCCAATTCTGCCAGCTATTGGTGTTAAACTGCATATAGTTATGGTTCCCCCCAAAATCCCAAGCACTCCAATGATTATAGTTGATACCCACCCGTCTAAAGAGACTGTCGGGCTTTAGGGTTTGGTATCCGATCCAGGTATAGTGCCGAATGTCATCTGCCTGGCGCTGAAAACCAATATCATTGAGTTCCAATTCCGGAGAGCGCCACGTGGCCCCCGATTCAAATTTCCAATGCCCGTTGCCAATCTTGCCCAGTTGTACGTTTCCCCCCGAACCCGTCAGGGATTCCCTATCGGGATTCACCTCCACATGCTCGGCATCCACCCGTTGGAACAAATGGTTAATGCCCTCTTGGGTATTTTGAATGGCTTCCTTGCTGCCCTTCACATGGCTCAAAATGAGATTGCCCCCTACATACCAGTCCCTATTGTTCCAATTGTGTTTAAAGTCGAGTCCCCCGGTGTAGGCCGATGTATGCAAAAAACTGACCTCCTCGGAAAGCTTGTCCCTATTGGTGGCCGTAAATATGCCCCCAATGAAGGTATTCCTATCATTGAAATCCTTTTGTACGCGGCCCACAAAATAATTGGTAAGGGGTTCCACCAAGGCCTCCCTGCGACTCCCATTATTGTCAATCTCCGCATACCGTTTTGCCGTAACACTCTCCAGTACCCCAATGGACCACCCATCTGCGGTCTTACCACTGAACTTGGCGGCACCCAGGATGGGCGTATTGGCGGGCTGGTCCACAAACTCACCAGCGACGGTACTGGGATACCCTTGGGGACTACGCCCTATGCGGCGCGAATAAAACACGTTGTCAGAACCAAAGGTGTTGCCCGCTTCGGAATTGGAAATGCGGTAATCAAAGATGTTTTTATTCTCTATGAAGAACGGCCGTCGTTCCTGGAAGAAAATTTGAAAACCGTCCAAAGCAATGGCGGAGGGATCGGCCTCTACCTGTCCAAAATCCGGATTGATGGTAAGATCCAGTGTCAAATCATTGGTGATTCCAATCTTGGCATCCAGACCTCCCGTAAGTTCCGTATCAGAACCATCACGGAACGGATTGCCGGGTTCCGCCTCATAGGTCTCCAGTTTGGTGACGGCATAGGGTTGGATTTCCAACTGTTTTTGGGGTTCAATGTTTCTCAGTCCATGCAATTCCCCAAATTCACTGACAAATCCGGGTGTGTCTGCCGGAAGTCGTTGCCATACGGAACGTTCCTCTTCCCTAAAAAGGCGGCGCATTACCTGTAGCCCCCATATCTGGCTATCGGCCTTACCAAACTTTAACTGGCTCAAGGGAATGCGCATTTCGGCCGTCCATCCATCTTTGTCCGTATGGGTCTTCGTATACCAAATGGGGTTCCAACTTTCATCCTCATTTTGGCCATTGTTGGACTCAAATACATCACATTTCACCCCAGCTGCGGTCACGATAAAACCAAAGGCCGTACGCTTGTCATGGTAGCTATCAATAAAAAACCCGATCCAATCCCCATCAAAGCCATCCCTACGGGTCAGCCGCCTTGTAATCTTATCGGGTTCGTCATCAAGGCATTTGACACCAATGTACAACGACTTCTGGTCATACAGGATCTTAAAGCGGGTCTGAAAATTGGGCGGGGTATTCTCATCGGGCCGCTGTTCCACAAAATCTTCGCCCCATTCCCCCTCATCCCAAAGGGCCTCATTGAGTATTCCGTCAATAACCGGGCGTTCCCCGCCGCGAATCTCCGAAGTGGTATAAATTCTTTTGGGGACTACCTGCAAAGAGTCTTGGGCGGTTGCGGAAAAAAAGTATAACAATAGACTGCATAGGATGATTGGATGGTTTTGGACCATGGTCGTTTTTTGATTGATTCAATGTATAGACCTAAAAATTCCCCCATGGTTACACAAACCGTCTTTTCATTGCTTTTTTTAGGAATTTATTAACGATTTTTGGGGTCCCAAAACCAAAGATGCTCCCAATGAAAAATTTATCCCGTACAAGCATTTGCAAATCCACTTAATAATTGTACATTTGCAGCCCGATTTTGGGATTTGAAGTATAACCAATTTAAGTTAAGATTGCGTGGACACACTGAGCTACAAGACGATTTCGGCCAACAAAAAAACCATTGACAAACAGTGGTTACTGGTCGATGCAGAGGGTGAAACCTTGGGCCGGTTGGCCTCCAAGGTAGCCAAGATTTTACGCGGTAAGCACAAACCCGGTTTTACACCCCATGTCGACTGTGGTGACAATGTGGTTGTCATCAATGCCGAAAAAATTCATTTGAGCGGTAACAAATGGGATGCCAAGGTATACCAGCGCTATACGGGTTATCCCGGCGGTCAACGTGAGACCAAGGCCAAGGATATGTTGCAGAAGCATCCTGCCCGGATAGTTGAAAAGGCCGTGAAGGGCATGTTGCCCAAAAACAGATTGGGTGCCGACCTCTTTAGAAACCTTAGGGTATATGTGGGCACTGAACATGGACAAGAGGCCCAAAAGCCCACCGCAATCAACCTAAAAGATTTCAAGTAAAATGGAGACCATTCATAAGATAGGCAGAAGAAAGACCGCTGTTGCCCGTGTCTATGTTTCAGAAGGCAAGGGAAACATTACGATAAACGAACGCGATTTGGCGGACTATTTTCCCACGGCCACACTTCAGTACAAGGTACGGCAGCCTTTTGCCCTTACCGAGAACGAAGACACGTACGATGTGAAGGTCAATGTGTATGGAGGTGGCATCACCGGACAGGCCGAAGCCATCCGTTTGGCACTATCCAGGGTCATGTGTGAAATCGATGAAGAGAATAGGGGTGCGCTGAAGCCCGAGGGGCTATTGACCCGTGATCCCAGAATGGTGGAACGTAAAAAATACGGACAGAAAAAGGCCCGTAAGAAATTCCAGTTCTCCAAGCGTTAAAAGAGATTGTCCCAAGTTGTCCCAACTTGGGATTCCTTTATATTTTTTATTAACAAGTTCCTTGAAAGTCCCCACCATGGGACACTTAAAACCCTTAGCGATCCAAATCGTCGCAAGGTAGATTAGTTTAGCATCTAAATGCCGGAGGCTTTCCATATAGGTTCATTGGAACCATGGGATACCACTCTGACATTGCTATTTCAAAAGAACGTAAACTAAATTTAAAATGGCTGCAACAGCTGAAGTAAAAGATTTATTGCAAGCAGGGGTGCATTTTGGGCACCTTACCCGTAAATGGAATCCGAATATGGCTCCCTACATCTACATGGAGCGCAACGGAATCCACGTTATCAACCTTTACAAGACCGTGGCAAAATTGGACGAGGCCAACCTGGCCCTTAAAAAAATTGCCGCTTCTGGAAGAAAAATCCTTTTTGTCGCTACCAAAAAACAGGCTAAGGAAATTGTGGCCG
>JBFOLQ010000484.1:0-4303 GCA_040830145.1 Flavobacteriaceae bacterium
TAGGTACTCATTCTCTGGATTCAATTGTTTGTTGATGGCCGATTTGGTCACAGAAATGACCAAGCGCATGGCAATTGCATCAAAAAGGTGTCCCAATTCCCCTTCCATTAAGGGAAATGATTCGTTATACCCTTTGATAAGGGGCAGGGAAGCCGATAAAGGGTCATTGCAATGCATAACGGCATAGGCGCAGGCTATGGCCAAATCATTGATAATTTGGGTATGGATGGCATCACCATAATCAACAACGGACACTATCGCTGGAGTTTGTAAATTATGGCTGACAATAATATTGTTGTCATTCGCATCGTTGTGCACAATGGCCTTTCTAAGGTTGGCATAGGTAGCTCCTTGGGCAGTAAATCGATCTTGAAAATAGGAAAGGATGCGTTTTTGCCCTGAGGGGAAAAGGTCCAAATACGGTATGGTCCAAGCACCTTGGGCAATGTCCCATTCAAAAGCACGATGGGCCGCTGGGTGATCAAACCCTTGAAGGGCCTTGGTCAATGCCCCACAATACTGTCCCAATTGATACCGAAGTCGTTCCGTAACAGGATTAACGTGACTCCATGGTCTACCATCAATCCATGAAAGTAAGCGTACTTTCCATGTGTTGCCCTCACGGTCCAAGAGACTGGGCGTATAGTTTCCATTGGTATCCCTATATGGAATTGGATGGACAAATGTTGGTTGGTTTTTGGTAAGATGGTTAAGCAGCGCCCCTTGAAAATCAAGATATTCCAAAGGGGTTTCGGGGCGCGATATCTTCGCCAAATAAAAAGCACCATCAGCCGTTTCCAGTTGGTAGTTAAGGTCTGTTTCCCCAGGAAGCTTTTTGGCATGGGCATGTATGCCAAAAACCGTTTGAACAAATTGCTCCACTTCTTTTTCCGAAATTGCATATTGGCTTTGGCCCATAAATAAGCTACTAGTTTTAGGGTAAAGTATTCCAAAGTCATACCCCTTTTTGCCACCAATAGCGTAGGGTACGTTCAGGAATGAGCCCCTTTTGACCTGTGCTAAAGATATAGTTTTGCCCAACCTTGCCCAAACACATTCATCATGGGATTTCGTAAATGTCAGAATAGTACGGGGAATCTATAGGAAAGGAATGCTTGGGTTTATCCCTTCTTCTTTCCCCAAGTGCCGTTCGTATAATTTTTAGGTATATTTAGCCATAAGAATACTTTCTTGTAACCAACAAACCATAAATCAATACTATGCAAATAAAGGAACAGGCTGAGGTGTACGATGTTATCATCGTGGGCTCCGGAGCGGGGGGTGGTATGGCCACCAAAGTCTTGGCCGAGGCTGGGCTGAATGTGGCCGTAGTGGAGGCAGGTCCGTTTTTTGATCCTAAGGACCCCAAGCAGATGACCCAACTTAAATGGCCCTATGATTCCCCGAGAAGAGGGGCCGGCAAAACCCGGGCCTTTGGTGAGTTTGATATGGCATATGGCGGCTGGGAAATTGAAGGGGAGCCCTATACCCATAAGGAAGGCACTAAGTTTGACTGGTTCCGATCCCATATGTTGGGGGGGCGAACCAACCACTGGGGCCGTATTTCCCTTCGTTTTGGCCCTAAGGATTTTAAAGGTAGGGACCGGGACGGATTGGGTGACAATTGGCCCATTGGTTATGACGATGTAAAACCGTATTATGATAAAGTAGATAAGTTAATTGGGGTTTTTGGCACCAATGAAGGATTGCCCAATGATCCGGATGGCTTTTTTCTACCGCCCCCAAAACCACGCCTTCATGAACTGTTCTACATCAATGGGGCAAAGAAAACGGGAATTCCCGTAATCCCTTCCCGAATGTCCATGTTGACCAAACGAATCAATGACGATAGGGGCCTCTGTTTTTATTGTGGACAATGTGGCCGATCTTGCTCGGTCTATGCCGATTTCTCGTCTGGAAGTTGTTTAATCTTCCCTGCCCAGAAAAACGGTGGCAAGGTAAAGATATATGTCAATTGCGTAGTACGGGAGGTGACTGTGGATGAAGAGGGAAAGGCTACGGGTGTATCCTATGTCAGTAAGGACGATAGAAAGGAATACAAACTAAAGGGCAAGGTGGTTGTTTTGGCGGCTTCCGCATGCAGCTCGGCCCGCATCCTAATGAATTCAAAGAGCACACAGCATCCCAATGGTTTGGGCAATAGTAGTGATTTGGTGGGCAAATACCTGCATGATTCCACTGGTGGCGATTTAGCGGCCTTCATACCCGGTCTAATGAACCGAAAGGTTTCCTACAATGAGGATGGGGTTGGTGGTATGCACGTTTACAGTCCTTGGTGGGGCGATAATTCCAAACTTAATTTTCCAAGGGGCTACCATATTGAGATTTGGGGTGGTATGGGCATGCCCAATTATGGTTTTGGTTTTAATGTGACCGAATTCAATAAGTTTTTTGGCACCAAAGTAGGTGGCTATGGGGATATCCTTCGGAGCGATGTCAAAAAATATTATGGGGCGGTCGTTGGTCTTAGTGGAAGGGGAGAGGCCATTGCCCGAAAAGATAATTATTGCGAGATTGACCCCAGTGTGGTGGATCAATGGGGCATCCCAGTTCTGCGCTTCCGTTACAAATGGTCAGATTTTGAACGAAACCAAGCGAAACATATGCAGGACACTTTTGAGGAAATCCTGCTGAATATGGGAGGAGAGATTTTAGGTAAAAAAGCGGGGCCGGAGAAAGATTACGGTCTACATACCCCAGGAAGAATCATACATGAGGTGGGAACCACAAGAATGGGGGATAACGCAAGGACATCGGTTACCAACAAATTTCAACAGCTGCATGACGTGGACAATGTCTTTATTACCGATGCCGGTCCCTTTGTGTCCCAAGCGGACAAGAATTGTACCTGGACCATTATGGCTCTGGCCTGGAGGGCCTCGGACTACATTGTTGAACAATTAAAACAACAAAACATTTAATAATGGATAGGAGAAAGAGTATCAAATCCATATTGTTGGGGTCGGCTGCCGCAGGTTTGGCAATGCACAGTTGTAAGACAGAGGCCGAGAGCAAGGATGAAATTCAGGAAAACGTAGCAACCAATGACCATTATTTTGGCCGTACCCCAGAGGAATTGGCTGAAATTGAAAAACTCAATGCCGAACAATTTCTCGACGAACATGAATTGGAGACGATAGGGGTCCTGGCCAATCTGATCTTACCGCCCAAGGAACCTTTTGGTGGGCCGTTGGATGCGGGTGTCCCGGATTTTATTGAATTCATGGCGAAAGACTATCCAGAGATGCAAACCGACCTTAGGGGCGGACTCATGTGGCTGGACCACAAGAGCAATGTTGACAACGGTCAGGAATTCAAATCGGCTCCCGAGGCACAGCAGAAGGCCATTTTGGATCAGATTTGTTACTATGATCCCGAAATTCCTGATGCGGAACGCCCCGTGGAGATTCGTTTTTTCAATTTGATGCGCAATCTTACCCTTACTGGGTACTATACCTCTGAAATGGGCATTAAGGATTTGGGGTATAAAGGCAATTCCCCCAATGTATGGGATGGAGTACCCGAGGATGTGCTACAACAACATGGCGTGGCATATGACCCGGAATGGATTGCCAAGTGCGTAGACCAAAGTAAACGTAATGTCACGGCCGAATGGGATGACCAGGGAAACTTACTGACCTAATAAGGCCTTCCCATTTGATTAGACACCAAACTGTCTCAGATGATGTCTAATGTGGAAATTGTTGAAGGTGTCCCAACGCTTTTTGGTCATCCTGCCAAAATAGGGATGTTCGGGATAGGTATAGTCTGTCGGAAGTTTGCTGTATTCCAACATTAACTTTTTGAGGATTTCCCTGTCTTCCTCAAAGGTTGTGGGCAAAGTCCCGTCACCTTCCACTTGGCCAAAACCCTTTGGGGTATCCACGGGTTTTGCCTTTCTCACCAAATCGAGTATCTCACTGGATCGTAAGATATCATTTTGGGGTACGGTTTTATGGCCCAGTATCAGCCTGAAATAATCCGCACAGTGGCACATCATTTGCTGCACGCCCATTTTTCCGAAAATGGCCGTATGGTCTTTGGTAAGGGTGTCTATCCTATTAAAATATAACCTCAGTTGTAAGTCGGTCATGGTTTTGGTCTAAAAATCCGTACCCAATCCACAAAAACGAAGGATCGGTTCGGAATATTGCCTTCGTTTAGGTTGTTGAAGAACCAGCCCCCAACGGCCAGATTCAGGACTATCCTATGTCTCTTATCATAAAAATGGCTGATATGTTCAAATTCTGAGCTACGAAAGACATGTACCATATTGCCATCA
>JBFOLQ010000485.1:0-4623 GCA_040830145.1 Flavobacteriaceae bacterium
ATTTTGGTGCTTCAGTTACTTTTAATTCGTTATTGAGCGGGTCTTACGTTGGAGCGGTAGTCACAGATATTCATGGTACCGTTCACACTAATATTACTGATTTTTCGGTCACCGTAACCAATCCACCTCCAGGTGATCCAAATACTCCTACTTTTGTCTCAAAAACCTGCGGTCAGGTAACACTGAATGTAAGTCATACCGGGAAACCATCAAATGAAACCTGGTACTGGCAGAGTACCAATAGCAGTGGTTATAGTACCACCTTGGGCAGTGGTACTAGTTTTACAGATAATGTTGCAGCGGGCACGCATACATTTTACATTAGATCTAGAAATAATGTGACTCTTACCTGGGGTGCTATAATAGGATCTGTGCCTATTACGGTGAACTCAAGTACTACGGCACCTACCGCTCCAAGCCCGGCACCTATTTGCACTGGTCAAACCACTTTTATTACGGCTTCCGGTGTTGCCGGGGCCACATATAGATGGTACGATGCCAATGATAATTATCTCAATTTTGAAGGGGCCAATTACGGTACAGGTGTACTAAACACCTCTACTACTTTTAAAGTGTCGGCAACCGTAAATGGTTGTGAAAGTGGAAAAACATCTGTTCTTGTAAATGTGCATGGAACTTTATCTGCAGGAGGAATTTCGAACGCTCAAACAATCTGTTATAATGGAAATCCATCTACCTTGAGTAGTTCTTCCGGTGCAAGCGGTGGTGATGGTAACTATTCCTATCAATGGCAATATTCCAATAACGGAACCTCTGGCTGGACAGATATTAGTTCGGCAAACAGCACAACTTATAACCCACCTGGATCTCTAACCGCTGATAGGTGGTACCGAAGAGGAGTGTCATCCTGCAACGGAACAGTCTATACTAACTCTGTAAAAGTAACGGTTAGATCTCCGTTAACGGCAGGAAACATTAATGGAGCTCAAACCATTTGTTACAATAGCGATCCTACAAATCTGGGAAGTACCAGTTCACCGAGTGGAGGAGATGGTGTTTACAGCTACCAATGGGAGTACTCCACTAATAATAGTAGCTGGAATTCAATCAGCGGAGCTACTTCAGCTTCTTATAATCCATCAACTAATTTAACCGCAGATAGGTGGTATAGAAGAACTGTCACTTCCTGTGGCGAGACCAAGACCACGGCTTCCATTAAGGTCACCGTAAGAGCAACATTGCAACCAGGAAGCATCAGTGGAGCTCAAACCATTTGTTATAATAATGACCCTACAAACCTTGGAAATGTCACATCTCCCAGTGGAGGAAATGCATCATATAGCTATCAATGGGAATACTCTACAAATAATAGTACTTGGAATACCATCAGCGGAGCAACTTCAGCTTCCTATAATCCATCAACCAACTTAACGGCAGACAGATGGTATAGAAGAGCTGTCACTTCCTGTGGTGAAACCAAAAACTCGAATACCATTAAGGTCACAGTGGAGCCACAATTAGCAGTACCTTCTGGAGCAGACATCGTACCGCATTGTGGATCCGGACCCGTAAATTTAACCCTAACGCCGGATAGCAATGCCAATGAGGTAAGATGGTATTCCGCAGCAACCGGAGGTACTTTTTTAGGAACAGGAACTTACGCTGCGCCAGCTTCAAATGCAACCTATTACGCTTCCTCTTATAATAGTACATCTCAATGCGAATCTGCCTCTCGAAAGTCGGTAACGGTGACCATAACCACAGGGGTAGATTATTACCTTGATGCGGATGGCGATAACTTTGCCGTTTCAATGACCACCAGTTGTACAAGTCCTGGAGCGGGTTATACTTCAACTGTATTGCCTTTGGGAGATTGTGATGATAATGATGCTACCCTAAACCCAGATACAGTTTGGTTTTTAGATGCTGATGGAGATAATCATGCAGTGTCAAGTACCCAAAGTTGTACCAATCCCGGTACAGGCTATACAAGAACTGTACTTCCGGTTGATGATTGTGACGATACCGACGCTGCTATATTTCAGCAGCAGACCTGGTATTTGGATGCCGACCAGGATGGATATTATATTTCAACTACCCAGAGTTGTACAAGTCCTGGTGCCGGATATACGCTGATACAAGGGCAGGCAAATGATTGTGACGATAATGACCCCAATATAAAATTTATTAAATGGTATGAGGACAATGACCAGGATGGTCTTGGTGATCCTAATAGTACAGCAATACAGCAATGTAATGCCCCTGTGGGCGACTACGTCAACAACAATGATGATACCTGTCCGAATGACCCAACAAATACCTGTTTACCAAATAATGCTCCACTATGTCATGTAGATAATCTTAATTTAACTATTAGTGGTAATAACTACATCTACTCCAGAACCTATCAACAAACTGCAGCGGAGATGGGGATTAGTCAATCCGCGGCCGTAGCCTATTTCCAGGAAAACGACGGCCTACTACAAGAGATCACTTATTTTGACGGCTTGGGAAGACCTATCCAGCAATTGGGAATAGACCAATCTCCAGGAAAAAATGATATTGTCACCCATTTGGAATACGATGATTATGGAAGAATGGAGAAAGAATACCTTCCCTTTCATACTACAGACGGTACAATAGGCTCATTTAGACCCGGCGCAAAAGCGGCAATTGAGGCCTATTATGATGTTAGCAAATATGAAAATACCCTGAATCCTTATTCCCAAAAACTATTTGAAACTTCTCCCTTAAACCGGGTAGAAAAGCAAGCTGCTCCTGGGAATGACTGGGCCCTAACAGCTGGGGATGATCGTAGTATTGAGTTTGATTATTTAACTAATACGCATGATCCGGCAAACCCCACGGACAGCTCAAATGACAATGTCAAAATGTTCAGAGTTAGCACTGTTGCAAGCGGGAATACCTATGATGCTACCCTTGAGTTTGGAACAGATGGAACCAATACCATTGAGTATTATACCCAAGGTGAGCTTTACAAAAACATTACCAAAGATGAGAACCATACAGGTACTTCAAAAAATCATACTACCGAAGAGTTCACAGACAAACAGGGAAGGGTAGTATTAAAACGCACCTATGCCGATATGGATCTGGACGAAGACGGTATTATTGAAGCCGGCGAAACTGAATTGCTACATGATACCTACTATGTCTATGATGATTTTGGGAATCTTAGTTATGTACTTCCTCCAAAGATGGATGCAAGTACCGCCAGTTTAACAAACCTCAACGCTAATCTGAATGAGTTAGGCTATCAGTACGTATATGACCATCGTAACCGGCTGGTGGAAAAACGCATCCCGGGCAAGGGATGGGAATATATTGTGTATAATACCCTTAACCAACCCATAATGACCCAAGACGCCAACCAGGCAGCTAAATCTCCTAAAGAATGGCTCTTTACCAAATATGATGCTTTTGGGAGGGTGGCTTATACAGGCAAAGCAACAGACAACCAACAGAGGCATGAGATTCAGGCCGATGTGGACGCAGAAACGGGAGATGCTTGGGTTGTACAAAGCAGCAATAGCATAGATATTGGAGGATTAAGCACCTTGCATTACAATGATGAAGCCTACCCAAGAACCACTGTTACCCCTACGGTTTTGACAGAGGTACTTACTGTGAATTATTATGATGACTATGTGGACAAACCTGCTGGAGCGCCAGCATCTATAGTCCTGCTAGGGTCGGCTACCAATGAAACCAATAGTGGCAGTGTAAAAGGCCTGGCCACAGTAAGCAGGGTAAAAGTACTGGATGTTACAGGCAGCAATGTATGGATCAACACCCTAACTTATTATGACGATAAAGGAAGGCCGGTTTATGTGTATAGTGATAATACTTTTTTAGGAGTCATAGATATTGTGGAAACTCAACTCGACTTTATTGGTAAACCTCTTAAAACAAGAAGTACCCATACAAAAGGAAGCACTACCATTGTCACTATAGACAACTTTAATTATGATCATGTGGGCAGATTGGTAGCCCAAACCCAATGTATTGGAGATGCTAGCCTTGGAGATAGCTGCCCCGCTGGCCAAGCCGCACCGGCTAACCCCATTTATACAGATACGCCAGGTACATCAAGAACCGATATTGCCACTACTAGTATTACCTTAAAAGACGGTTTTGAAATTATTGCAACCGCTTCTTTGTCCTATACAGCTACCATAGACCCTAATGCTACCGGGGGTGATGCAGGGAGAGAGTTGATAGTACTGAATGATTATGATGAACTTGGTCAGCTTAGAAATAAGAAAGTTGGAGGGGCTACAGCTGCTTCTATTCCTGCCTCCCCGGGCTTGCAACAGATAGATTATACTTATACCGTAAGAGGCTGGCTAAAAGGAATTAATGATAACGACACTTCAGACAATACCCTTACCATGGATGCCGGAGACCTTTTTGGTTTTAGAATTGGTTATAATGAAGGCAATGCCCTATATAATGGTAATATAGCGCTTACCCAATGGCAAACGGCCAATGCAGATGATAGTAGCCTAAAGACCTACAACTATGAATACGATGCCCTGAACCGCATTACCAAAGGATCAGACAATACAGCCAAGTATGAATTAAGCAAGGTGGCCTATGACAAAAATGGAAACATTATGAAGTTAACCAGGTTGGGTCATA
>JBFOLQ010000486.1:0-2182 GCA_040830145.1 Flavobacteriaceae bacterium
AAAACGTGTGACATCCTCAATACGAATCTGTATGGTGCGCATTCCCGTATACGAGTACTGTAATTTATCCCCTGTTTCCACTGGAATTTCATACATCCCTTCTTTGTCAGTGGTAGTGGACACCTGTTTATCCAAAACCTGGATGTTTACATTCTGGATAGGTCCTGTGGCGTCTTTTACCTTTCCTTTTACCGTACGTTCCTGTGCCATCATGGTCAGCCCCATTAGGCCCGCGATCATTGTTATCAGTGTTGTTCTCATCATTTTACGAATTTTTATTAAAATCATCAAAAATTATACCAAGGACAAGTGGTATCCTGTTCAGTGATCCATATGAGGTTTTTGCCTAGGGACCAAAAATAATTCGGTCTGCCTACCGTTCACATACCGGAATCCATTCTCTCCAAAAAAACCGGCTTCCTCCAACATGATACGAACATCGCGTTGCCATTCAGGAATGGTGACAGTGGTGTTCAATTCAATGGCATAAACCGTATTGGTGTTCAATGGATACTTCTCCCCATCATCCTTCATGACCCCGCCCTGAGCATCCCACATCCCTATGGTAGTACCAGCTGAGTGACCGTAACTTCCCAAGGGATGGGTATATATGGCTGGCCGAAGGCCAACTGATTTGGCATCGGACAGGGATTTGGCCAGGATCTCATTCCCAGTGCGGCCCTCAATCATATTCTGGGTTAAAAAATCCTGTACCCTATTCCCTTCCTTCAATGCATTCTTTAGGTATTTGGGGGCGTCGGTTTCCCCAGGTTTTAATACATAGGCCAATTCCTGACAATCGGTATTCAACCTCAGATAGGTAATGCCAAAATCGCAATGGAGCAAGTCCCCTGGAAAAATAACCTCATTATCAGGTCGTTCTGAGAATGTATATAGGTGCCCTTGTAATACTTCGCTGGTCCGTTGTACATCCACAGTAGGATGAAACCATGTTTCCAATCCCAAATCTGTTACTTTTTGGCGCATCCACCAAACCACATCACGGGTGGTGGTAATACCTGGCGTAATTACCTTTTCCGAAAAGGCCTCTGCAATGATGTCATGCGTGATTGTGACCAATTGCTCATAGATGGCCATTTCACGATCGGTACGTGTCTCAATCCACCTTACAGCCAATTGTTCTGCCGAAGTGATGCGGGCATGATACTTTTTAGGGAGGTTCTGAAGCAATTCTTCGTGGTCGGTCTTGACCAGACCATCGGCTATGTTATGGTCAGTTGAGAAGTTGAGACCAATTTTCTTGGGATTCCGGTCTTCAATCAATTGCACTAAGCGTTTCCATTGGTTCGGTTCCTTATCCTTGTTCCAGGCCGATTCAATATTCTTGCCCACATTATAACGGGCGACGGCGAGTTTTTCTATGGTGCCCTTAGCCTTGTCCCTATAGAACAAGAGGATTGTTCTTCTCCTTGCGTTGAGCCATGTGGCCGGCAACATGGTCCGGAGTACGGGGTCTTCATTGTACTCTCGAGAAATAAGGACCCACATATCAATTTGGGTGGCGTCCATTAACTGGGGTAGTAGATTATTAAAGCGTTCAGCCAGGATTTCGTCAATCACCCTGGCCCTCTCTTTTTCGGAAAGGACTTGTTGGGACCATATATTCTGGGCAAACAGCAAGCAGTATAAAAGAATAAATCTAGCGGTCATTGGAGTCCATGTGTTTATCTTACTGACAATTTACGAATTTCATGAGGTAGTTCACATTCTCTGGGCCGATGTTGTGAAATTACCATGGCCCCTATCCAGAAATGGTATAATTTTTTTAACTTGAATAAAAATACTGTTTTGCATCTTACCAATCTATACCTTAATCCATTACATGTGTTGTGCTATGATGTCGGCATCCAAAACCTAATTCGTTTTTGAACCAAACAGAGATATAAACAGTGAAGAGGTCATTATTTTATTGTGCATTGATTTTATTAATTTCCTGCTCCACCGGGGATGACACCTCCACAACCAGTCCCGTTGTTGAACCTGAGGAAGATTCAAGCCTATATATTCTCTTCATTGGCAATAGCCATACCTATTTTAATCAAGGGGTGTACTCACATTTGGAAGAAATGACCTCACAGATCAACATTGACCCCATGCCCACTATAGAAAGTGTGACCTTTAGTGGTTATTCATTGCAAGACCATGTAAATTCCAGCATAAC
>JBFOLQ010000487.1:0-4055 GCA_040830145.1 Flavobacteriaceae bacterium
GGGACAAGGTCGTTGTCACTGTCGTCGTCCAAGTAATCGGGTTCATCAGTGCCATCGGTGTTCACTGGGGTAAGGCCTCCAGGAAGATATGCGGAGTTAAGACCATTGTTTGCTTCGTAAGTGGCCGCATCGTCTTCGTTTGGTGGTATATATCCATCCGTAGTCTGTGCCTCCACATTGTCGGGAATGCCATCGTTGTCTGCGTCAATGTCCAAATGGTTGGGAATTCCATCGCCATCCGTATCCGCTGGATTGGTCAAGGGATTATCATCCCCATCCAAATTGGGGTCCTCAACACTGTCCAATATGCCATCGTTGTCATCATCCAAATCAACAATATCCAATACTCCATCACCATCAGTATCAACGCAGTACAAGGGAAACAAACTCAGGGTAATCCCATTCAAATAACTCGTATCCGTGGTGTAAAATCGTATGGAGGTCATGGATGATTGGGACTCCCAGACATACTGGGATGTATTGTCTATATCATCATCGGTATCATTATCAACATGATAATCATTTCCGTCGGCTACTGAAGTCAAACCAGTGGGCAGTGTTTCGTTCAATAGCACATACTCCGTTCCATCCAATGCTATAATCCCGTCCCTATGCATGGCCGTTACCCTAAAGGAATGATAAGCCCTTGCCATCACTGGCACGGTTCCGGAAATCTGGAATTCAATGGGATGTTCATCATTGACAACAAAGCGCTGACCGGCCCGTACACTTGCTCCGGATATCTGAACAACCACACTACCAGCTGGCAGTCCCCACTTGGAACTAACATCAATGGTACCATTCAAATTTCCCCCATACGAGGTGCCACTGAAACCAAAGTCACTGGGATCAACGGACTGATATGAAATAGCACCACAATCAACCTTATTATCCACCTCCCACTCATCATCTATAGCAGTAGCAGATGAAAACAATAAAAAAGGTAAGAATATAAAAATCAGGCTAAAAAGTCTTACAACCTTCATTTTTTTCAATTTCAAGTAATTTTTTTTCATTGTGAAAATAGTTTGGATTAAAACTAATCTCCACGCCAAAATAGGTTGAAAATGAAAAGATATTGGGAAAAATAAATCTTCCGCAAGATAGATATAAATTCATTTTGATGATTTGGCAAAGGTCAAGGAGTTATGAATAATCTGTCAACAACGAGATATATCGACAAAATACATATTTGTAAGATTATTCCTATCTTTTAATGGTTCGATTGATCGACAACCGAAAATATCCTTTTTTTCAATCACCGTCCAAAAACTGATTTAATCGATGGAACGCCTTACCCATATTCTCATATGTAGCTGATAATTAAATAAATGCACCCCTAATTAAAAGGCTTTTTTCATGCCGTTGATTTCCTCTATTTTTGCCAAAATTTTTGGATGGATTTACTACAGGAAATCGAAAAGCGTAGAACGTTTGGCATTATTTCGCATCCGGATGCGGGCAAAACGACCCTTACGGAAAAGTTATTGCTTTTTGGGGGGGCCATCCAAGAGGCTGGTGCTGTCAAAAACAATAAAATAAAAAAATCAGCCACCAGTGATTTCATGGAAATTGAACGACAACGTGGTATATCGGTCGCCACATCTGTCCTAGCCTTCCTATATAAGGACAAAAAAATAAATATCCTGGATACCCCGGGGCACAAGGATTTTGCAGAAGACACCTTTAGGACCCTTACCGCCGTGGACAGTGTCATTGTAGTGGTGGACGTTGCCAAAGGGGTTGAGGAGCAGACCGAGAAACTGGTAGAGGTTTGTCGTATGCGGAATATCCCCATGCTGGTTTTTATCAACAAACTGGACCGAGAGGGCAAGGATGCGTTTGATCTTTTGGATGAGTTGGAACAAAAGTTGGGGCTCTCGGTCACCCCGTTGAGCTTTCCCATCGGGATGGGATATGATTTTAAGGGGATTTACAATATTTATGAAAAGAACATTAATTTGTTCAGTGGAGACAGCAAAAAAAATATCGAGGACACCATTGCTTTTGACGACCTGACCAATCCCGATCTTGAAAAAGTAATAGGGCCAGAGGCCGCCCAGACCCTTAGGGATGATCTTGAACTGGTCTCCGGCGTATATCCCTCCTTTAATAAGGAAGCATACCTACAGGGAAATTTACAACCCGTGTTTTTTGGGTCGGCACTCAACAATTTTGGGGTGAGGGAACTCTTGGACTGTTTTATTGACATAGCCCCCGTGCCAAGGCCCAAAAATGCCGAGGAACGTATCGTTGAGGCCACTGAAAGTGAAATGACCGGTTTTGTCTTTAAAATCCACGCCAACATGGATCCAAAACACCGGGATCGTTTGGCATTTGTAAAAATTGTTTCAGGAACCTTTGAAAGAAATACTCCTTATCTGCATGTTCGCCTGGGGAAAAAATTGAAATTTTCAAGTCCCAATGCTTTTTTTGCGGAAAAAAAGGAAGTCGTGGACACTTCATACCCTGGGGATATTGTTGGGCTTCACGATACCGGCAATTTCAAGATTGGGGATACCCTTACCGAAGGTGAGATACTACATTACAAAGGTATTCCCAGCTTTTCCCCTGAACATTTCAGATATATCAATAATGCAGACCCCATGAAAGCCAAGCAATTGAACAAAGGCATAGATCAATTGATGGATGAAGGTGTGGCCCAGTTGTTTACCTTGGAAATGAATGGGCGTAAGGTCATAGGCACAGTAGGGGCATTGCAATTCGAGGTTATCCAATATCGTTTGGAACATGAGTACGGTGCCAAATGCAGCTACGAAAACTTTCCTGTACACAAGGCGTGTTGGATTGAGCCCAACGACGAAAATGGGGAAGAGTTCAAAGAGTTCAAAAGGGTCAAACAAAAGTTTCTGGCAAAGGACAAACAGGGACAATTGGTCTTTTTGGCCGACTCCGCCTTCTCACTTCAAATGTCACAGCAAAAATATCCCTCGGTAAAGCTACACTTTACCTCGGAATTCAATTGACTATCACTCCCGAACCTACTGATCAGGCCTCCCCAGTAGGGCCAAAGTTCAAAGGAATGGATGGTTGTTCATAATCCTTGATGGGACCATGTGAATTCTCAAACCTGACCACATTATCATTCAGAGCCTTCAAAAACTTTTTGGCATGTTGGGGGGTAAGCACAATGCGGCTTTTCACCTTGGCCTTGGGTGCCCCTGGCATAATACTAATAAAATCAATCACAAATTCAGATACGGAATGATTGATAATGGCCAGGTTGGAATAGGTTCCCTCGGCCATTTTTTCATCAAGTTCAATATTGATTTGCTTTTGTTTTCTCTCTTTGTTGTCGCTCATGGATAAAATTAAGTTCCTATCATGGTAATGCAACCAATAACAAAAAACCCCAAGAATTAAATCTTGGGGCTTTTCAATTAAAATTTCAATGCTTCCTTACGGGCCATTATCTCATCGTACTCTTCCTTTGAGCCGACGATGATATTCTGGTAATCCCTCATACCAGTACCCGCAGGTATCTTGTGACCCACGATCACATTTTCCTTCAATCCTTCCAGACCATCAATCTTACCACTCACAGCGGCTTCGTTCAATACCTTGGTGGTCTCCTGGACCGATGCAGCTGAAATAAAGGATTTCGTTTGTAACGAAGCCATCGTAATTCCTTGAAGTATTGGGGTGGCGGTGGCCGGTACGGCATCCCTTGCCTCTGCCATGGTCTTATCTGCCCGTCTCAAAATGGAGTTTTCGTCACGTAATTCCCGTGCTGAAACAATCTGACCTGCCTTTAGGTTCTCGGAATCCCCTTGGTCCGTCACAACCTTCTTCCCGAAAATATCATCATTCTCCCGAATAAAGTCATCCTTATGCACCAATTGGTTTTCCAAGAAAATGGTATCCCCTGGATCTTCAACACGCACTTTTCGCATCATTTGGCGTACCACGACCTCAAAGTGCTTGTCATTGATTTTCACACCTTGTAGACGATATACTTCCTGTACCTCATTTACCAAATATTGTTGTACCGCAGATGGGCCCTTTATCGCCAAGATATCCTCTGGGGTAATGGA
>JBFOLQ010000488.1:0-3239 GCA_040830145.1 Flavobacteriaceae bacterium
ATTTCAACATCAATATTCATAATTCCTATAGATTTACTAGGAATACAAAAATACGATGGTATTTTCAAACCACAAGAAACAGGGTGTTAAATATTCTGTAATTCCTATAGTTTTAGTAGATTAATAAAAATTACCGCTAACTTCCACGAATTTCCTTATGATTGCTACATTTATGTACTAATAATGTCTGAAAGTGTAGTGTTCCGATATACGGCCAAATTGGCATCACGCACCTGAAGCATCAGTTTATTCACGGCACAGGTCCCTTCATCGGGGCAGTCATCACATTTTTCATAGAAATTCAAGCTCACACAGGGCACCATGGCTATGGGTCCCTCCAAAATACGCATCACATCGGTCATAAGTATTTCGCTGGGATTCTTGATGAGATAATATCCGCCTCCCTTTCCCTTTTTAGAGCCCAAAAATCCTGTTTTTCTGAGAGTAAGTAAAATACTCTCCAAGAATTTTTGCGAAATGTTCTCCTGCCGTGCGATTTCCCCGATCTGGACAGGTCCATCGGTATCCCGTGCGGCAAGATAGGCCAAGGCCTTAAGCCCATATTTGGTCTTTTTAGAGAGCATATTGGCTAAGTTATGAAAAATGAACCCGTCTTATGTTATCAAATCCGTTGCAAATTTATCTTTTGCATCCATATCTTACTTTTCATGGGGGGCCATAGTTGAAGCCATACGCCCCCAAAATGCCCATTCGCCCGGTTCAAGCGGACCTGGTTCATTTAGAATGGGCCCTAAGTGTAAAAATTTTTACTTCGGCACCGCTCTACACAGAAAAACCAGCGGGGTCCATCCAAAACATATTGCTTTAAACACTTTGAAGCATTTGTCTTGACCTATCAAACGGAAAGGGGGCACCTTTTGGGATATTTTGTACATTGTGGTCAAAATACGGTCTTGCTTGGACAATCTTATCGCGCCAGCTCCCGTTACTAGAGTATAGCTAAAAAAAATTGTCATGAAGAAGAGAACTTTTCTATCCATTCTTATCGTTGCCTTTGCATTTTATTCCTGTTCCAGTGATGATAATGGTTCCCCTGGAAACCAAAGCACCTTTGAATCTGACATACTTGGCACTTGGAACCTAACGGCCCTTGAAGTGCTGGACGGCACCACAGAGGTTACCGTTTCTGGCCAGACCACTACTGGTACCTTTACCTCTGTAGGAAAGGATTTTGACGCTACACTGACCTTTACGGACAACCCCAAGAAGGTAAACTATGAGGGTAGCTACTCCACCACCTTGACATACACTCTTTTGGGGCAAAGTGTCACACAGGAGGTTCCCGGGGAAAATCTCGTGGCCAACAGTGATTGGCAAATAGAGGGCGATACATTGATTACCACGGAATCGGGCGTCCAGACAAAGTTTTTCATCAAGGAGCTCACCAATTCCAGCTTAAAACTGGAGTCCGTATTTGATAGAAGTGATACCGTACAGGGAATCGATATCAATTTTACAGGCACCCTGTCCGTCGGGATGACTAAATAAAAGATGTCATTCCCTTCCTTTAAAAGGATGGTATTGACATCAAAATGGTTGCCCACATTCTTGGAACCGGTTTAAATTTTATCCAAGGCCTGTCCAACATCTGCCTTGATATCATCTATATGTTCCAAGCCCACTGAGATACGGACCATCCCCTCCCCTATTCCCGATAGCATTCGCTCTTCCGGGGTTAATTTACTATGTGTGGTAGAGGCCGGATGTGTCACAATGCTACGGGAATCTCCCAAATTGGCTGAAAGGGACAGTATTTGTATGGAATCAAAAAACCTCCTTCCCGCTTCCAACCCTCCTGTGACCTCGAAGGCCACAACACAGCCTCCCGCCTTCATTTGGCGTTTGGCAACTTCATAGTTGGGGTGCGATTTTAGAAAAGGGTATTTTACCCAGTTTACCTTGGGATGTTCTTCCAAGTATTTTGCTAAGGAAAGTGCATTTTTACAATGACGGTCTACCCGTACCGCCAAGGTCTCCAGACTTTTGGACAGTACCCAGGCGTTAAAGGGGGAAAGGGCTGGACCCGTTATGCGGGCAAAGCGGTAAACGGTATCCACCAGTTCCCGGGAACCAACGGTTATACCTGCCAACACCCTTCCTTGTCCATCCATTAATTTGGTACCGGAATGCACCACCAAGTCAGCTCCCAACTCTATTGGTCTTTGCAAATAAGGGGTTGCAAAACAATTGTCCACAATAAAGATAAGACCGTGTTTTTTGGCCAACGTACCCAAAAATTCCAAATCGAGCACGTCTACCCCCGGATTGGTGGGAGATTCGGCATAAAGAATCCTTGTGTTTGGTTGAATTAGGGATTCCACCCCATCCAGTGCATTGACATCAAAATAGCTATGCGCAATATTCCATTTGGGAAAGAACTTCTGAAAAAGGCTATGGGTAGAACCAAAGATACTTCGGGCCGAAACCACATGATCCCCACTCTTGAGCAATGCCATAAGGGTAGAATACACCGCAGCCATCCCGGAAGCGAAGGCAAAACCACTCTCAGCACCTTCCATTTCACATACCTTTTTGATAAACTCATCGGTATTGGGGTTGGCATATCTTGAATAGATATTGCGTTCTTTTTCTTCCGCAAAGGCGGCTCGCATGTCCTCTGCATCCTCAAAGACAAAGCTTGAGGTCAGATACACGGGAGCGGAATGTTCCAAAAACTGGGTGCGCTCCATCTGCCCCCTTATAGCCTTAGTCTCAAATTTTTTCTCGTTCATTTTTCTTGTTTTGATTGTGGTTTCGACTACGCTCAGCCACCAAGGCTTCATTCAGTTGTTTTCTTTAGGGTGACTGAGCGTAGCCGAAGTCACTTTTGTTCCTTGAAAAATTTAAAGTGTGTTTCGTTTTTACATTCAGACAAATCCGGAAGCTTTGCTACTTCACCATTGATTAAAGCCTCTTTTTTAGCCCTTGTCCAACCTTGAACTTGCTTTTCTCTCCTAAAGGCTGAACCAATATCCAAATATTCCTCTGCATACAGCAACTTTACTGGCAACCTCTTTTTAGTATGATTAGCCCCTTTGCCCTCTTGATGCTCATTCAATCGCTTTTCCAAATCTATTGTACTTCCGGTATAGTAACTCCCATCAGAACATTCCAAAATGTACATATACCCTTTCATAATTTACTTTATAACGTGGGTTCGGCTCCGCTCACCCACCTCGGCTCCGCTCACCCACCTCGGCTCCGCTCACCCACCTCGG
>JBFOLQ010000489.1:0-2498 GCA_040830145.1 Flavobacteriaceae bacterium
AATATAATATGTCATTGGCCATTAATTGGCAGATGAGAAAAAAGGTGAAGAGAAAACTCAGTTTCATCTTTAAAGCGTGCTTTGAATTGGCCACCGGAAAGATGCGTGGCCTTGAAACCATACTTTTTTTCATAATTTTGGATGTTTGATTGTTAGTAATTATCTAGTTAGCGATCATTTTGGAGAGGGTGCTGCAACACCCTCTTCTTTATTGTTTATTTTGAGATGGTGATTACATTGTTATCCATGGTATAGTTGAACGGCGTACTGGTGGCAATGGTGCGTAGTATGGCCTCAATGCCCTCATTGTCAAATTCGCCCCGGTAGACCTCATTGTGCAAATGGGTTGCGTTGTTGATGATTGACACATTGTGGGTCCTTTCAAGCCTTTTTAGTATTTCCTGGAACGATAGATTGTCGATTATAAGTTTATTGTGCATCCAGCCGGTGTATATCCGGGTGTCCACCTTTTTTTGGACTAGGGTCCCGTTCTCCTTTATGAAAGAAGCTTGATAGCTGGGCCGTAGCAGTATTTTTGTGTCGGGATTGGAATTTTCATACATGTTCACCGAACCTTCCACCAGAGTGGTGGCAATATTACTGTCAGATTCATAGGCCGACACATTGAACTGGGTGCCCAATACTTTGATGTCTATATTTTGGGCGTTCACTATAAAGGGCCTGTTGGCATCTTTGGCCACATCAAAATAGGCCTCCCCTTCCAAGTAGACCATTCTGTTCTGTGCCGTACTGCCCAAGTTTTGGGGAAATCGAAATCGGGTGCCGGCATTTAACCATACCTTGGTATGATCGGAAAGGGTAATGGTGAGCGTTTGGCCATAGGGGACATAAATTTCATTGAACACGGGATTTTTGGTATTCTCCTCACCTTGGGACCTAAAATCAAGACCTTCTTCCACTTTTTTGGCAATGGTCTTTCCGTTTTTGTCGATAAGGGTGGTTTGCCCATCTGGGGAAATAACCTGCTTTGTGCCGTCTGGCAGGGTCAAGATAATATGGCCCTCTTGCAGGGGATTTTCCATAGGGCCTTCAACAACCTCTGTCTGTGTTGATGGCAAAGGATCGATTAAAAGATATCCTACAAGTCCTATGGCCACCAAACCAATACATATGGCCGCATATTTTAAATAATGGTTGTTACGACGTTTGCCCGTCCCTTTCTGTTCTATGGTCGCCATAAACGCCTTAAAGGCTTCCCCCTCATCAAAGTGATGGTAAAGCGTGTGTTGCGAGCGCCTTCGAATCTCATTCCTGAAGAATTCCAGATTTTCTTTGTTTTGGAGCACCCATTTTTTTAAGAGTCTACGCTCATTTTTAGAAATGGTCCGCGACAAGAACTTTTCAATAAGAACATCCCTTTTTTGCATTATCAACAATATTCTACCTTTAAGATGCACAATGCTCAAAAAACCCCTATTAATTTTAATTTTTTATTTTTATTTAATTTGCACCCTTTTGCACGATATCATGAAAGAACGGTTTCTTATTGAAAAGCTTGGGCAGGGAGAGATTCGCGCATATGAATATTTGTTCAATCAATACTACGATTGGCTTTGCAATTATGTTTTCAGATTGAGTGGGGATCGGAACCTTTCCAAGGACGTTGTTCAGGAAGTCATGGTGGGGATTTGGGAAAAGCGACATCAGATAACCATTAAAGGCTCCTTGAAGGGATACTTGTTCAAGGCCACCCATAACCAATTTCTTTTATACCTGAGAAAACAGAAACGGCAACAGGATTTGCTCGATAAGATTCGGTGGGATACCATTTATGACAGTTATTTTGAACAGAAGGGGGATGATGTTCCTGTGAAGGCTGCCAAGGTAAAGTTGGATGAACTCATTGACAAGTTGCCCCCGAGGTGCAAGGAGATTTTTATTATGAACAAGTTGGAGCGAAGAAAATATAAAGAGATAGCCCAGGATATGGGAATATCCGTAAAAACGGTTGAAAACCAAATGTCAAAGGCGCTCCGTATTATTCGAGAGAACGCTTCCATATTGATGTTGTGATGCCCTTAAGGCTTTCTTGGATTCTTGTTTTGGGCCTTTCTCCCCAATAGTGGCTTCCTCCATATCCCCTATCATATTTTGTATCTTCACCCCCGATTATAACCGAACGTAACAATAAGGTATGCTGGTCTCCAAGGGTATAGGTATAGTGAAGATTGTAAAATGGTCGTGGCACCACATTGTATGGCTACTGGCCTATATGGGACTGGTGGCGTATGGGTATCGAATGGAATGGCTGGCCATTGATATTCCTTGGTTGCCCATTTCAGTCATTGGTACCGCGGTGGCCTTTTATGTGGGCTTTAAGAACAATCAATCGTATGACCGTATGTGGGAGGCCCGAAAGATATGGGGAGGGATTGTCAATGACAGTAGGTCTTGGGGTATGATGGTCGATGGTTTTGTCACAAACCTATTTGCAGGTAAAAATGTCCCAGATCATGAATTGCACCAAATTAAAAAGC
>JBFOLQ010000490.1:0-3251 GCA_040830145.1 Flavobacteriaceae bacterium
ACAGGACCTTCTCCCTATTTCAGATTTTAATAAGCTGATTTCAAAAGAGATAAAAAACAATCCTGTCCCTTACATTTACGAACGCCTCGGAGAAAAATACAGACATTATTTTATTGACGAATTCCAGGACACCTCACAAATGCAATGGGAGAACTTGGTTCCCTTGGTCTCCAATGCCCTTGAGGGAGAAGTGGGCGGGGCCATGGGTTCCCTTCTTTTGGTGGGGGATGCCAAACAGGCCATTTACAGATGGCGTGGAGGCAGGGCTGAACAGTTTTTGGATTTGATTACCATGACCAACAACCCTTTTGTCATAAATCCCAAGATTGAAAGATTGCCTGCCAATTTTAGGAGCTATGACGAGATTGTTCATTTTAACAATGCCTTTTTCTCAGCTACTGCCTCCCATTTGGGGAATGGACTTTACCAAAAGCTATTCGTTGAGGGAAACCAACAGCTTTCCAATGAAAAAAAAGGAGGCATGGTCAACCTTCATTTTATGGACACCGCCTCCAGAGCCGATATGCAAACTGCCTATACCGAACAAGTTTTGCAGTGTGTCCTTGACATTCGGTCAAAAGGGTATCCCTTTGGGGATATGGCCATTTTGGTCCGAAACAATGTCCATGGAATCCTATTGGCGGAATTTTTGGCCAAACACGACGTGCCCGTGGTCTCCCAAGAGGCCCTTTTACTCCAAAACAATGAGGAAGTCCGATTTTTGATATCCCTGTTGAAATTCATGGTCCGACCCAACGAATCGGAAATGGCCTTTGGGGTACTCATCCATTTGGCGGACTATACGCTTCAAGGTCACTCCTTCATTCAAAAAAACCTGGATAATTTAGATGGCCTTCTTGCTCGGGAATATGGTTTTGACATCCATAAACTGACCCAAAGTTCTGTTTATGAAATCTTGGATAAGGCCATGGCCCAATTCCAGTTGGCAAAAAAATCTTCCGCCTATTTAATCCATCTTTTGGATATAGTACACGAGGTGGAACTCCGCTTTGGAACAGGTTTGGCGGTTTTTTTGGCATATTGGGAAAAAAAGAGGGAAACCTTGGCCATTTCGGCTCCTGAAAAGGTAAATGCCATACACGTAATGAGCATCCACAAATCTAAGGGGTTGGAATTTCCCATTGTGATTTATCCTTTTGCCAATTCCAAGCTTAAAAAAGAAAACAACACCAAACTTTGGTTTCCCGTAGACCCTAAGGAATATCACGGGTTTGAAACCTTACCCATCAATAAAAAAAAGGAAGTCTCCCAGTATGGGGATACAGGTTCCCTTCTTTTTAAGGAAGAAGAGCAAAAATTGGAACTTGACGCCTTCAATGTATTGTACGTGGCCCTAACCAGGGCCGTCAAGGCACTTTTTATACTTTCGGAGAAAGGTTCCAATACAGGCCAAATTGTTTCCTATGGGGATTTATTTCGGTTCTTTTTGGAACAAAAAGGGTTGTGGTCCAATGAACAGAGCCAATACGTTTTTGGTCATTTGGAAAAAAATGGCCCCTCCGAAAAAAAGGAATCCCGGTTCGAATATATTGAATATTCTCCCCAGACCCCAGCACAGGGGCGTTTTGACCTTATTGCCAAATCGGGGGACCTATGGGAACCCCAAAGGGAAAATGCCCTCCAGAAAGGAAACCTACTGCACTCTTTAATGGAGCACATAGAAACCGCAAAGGATTTTTCACATTCTCTCGACCTCCTTGAGCAAAGGAACGAGGTGAACGAAGCATCTAGGGGGTTTTTGGAAAGGATGGTCCCACAGATATTGGCACACCCAAAATTAGAAGCGTACTACAGGGAAGGGACCATCTGCAAAAATGAAGTTGACATCTTAACAAAAGAAGGGCTGGTGCTTCGCCCCGATCGACTTATTTTTGCCCCTGATGGGGTAACCATCATTGACTACAAGACAGGAAACAAAAGTCAACAGTACCAAGAGCAATTACATGATTATGGCCTTATATTGGCCCAAATGGGATTTGCCGTAAAGGACAAAATCATCGTATATGTGAATGACACTGTCGAGCTTGAATATGTATAATTTTATTACCATATATATATGTACGGAAAAATCAAGGCCCATTTGACGCAAGAATTGGAATCCTTACAAAAGGAAGGGCTCTATAAATCAGAGCGAATCATTACAGGGCCGCAGGATGCAGTCATTAAAATATCCACCGGGGAAGAAGTAATCAATTTTTGCGCCAACAATTATCTGGGGCTGTCTTCACATCCTGAGGTGGTTCAGGCGGCCAAGGACGCAATGGACACCCATGGTTTTGGAATGTCGTCAGTACGGTTTATTTGTGGCACCCAAGACATCCATAAGGAGTTGGAGCATAAAATCGCCGATTTCTATGGTACCGAGGATACCATTTTATATGCAGCCGCCTTTGATGCCAATGGTGGGGTCTTTGAGCCTTTGCTCACCGCTGAGGATGCCATCATCTCAGATTCGCTCAACCACGCTTCCATTATCGATGGGGTGCGCCTATGCAAGGCCAAGCGCTATCGGTATGCCAATAACGATATGGCCGATCTTGAAGCCAAGCTAAGGGATGCCCATTCAGATGGAGCCCGTTTTAAGATCATTGTCACCGATGGGGTCTTCTCCATGGATGGCCTTGTGGCTCCCTTGGACCAAATATGTGATTTGGCTGAAAAATATGATGCCCTGGTTATGGTTGACGAATGTCATGCCGCAGGCTTCTTGGGCCAAACCGGTCGTGGTACCCTCGAGGAGAAAAAAGTGATGGGCAGGGTAGATATTGTTACCGGAACCCTGGGCAAGGCCTTGGGAGGTGCCATGGGTGGATATACCACTGGGAAAAAGGAAATCATAGAAATATTAAGACAACGGTCAAGACCTTACCTTTTTTCAAATTCCCTGGCCCCCGCCATCGTGGGAGCTTCCATTAAGGTGTTTGACATGTTGGCCAATGATACCACGCTCCGAGACAAGCTCCACGCCAATACCATCTACTTTAAAAAAGGCATGAAAACAGCTGGCTTTGATATCATTGATGGTGATTCGGCTATTGTACCGGTTATGTTGTACGATGCCAAACTATCCCAACAAATGGCCCATGAATTGCTGAAAAAGGGCATTTATGTAATAGGATTCTTTTATCCCGTGGTCCCAAAGGGAAAGGCACGGATTAGGGTGCAACTTTCAGCTGCACATACACAGGAACACCTAGATAAGGCCATCGATGCCTTCGTTGCGGTAGGTA
>JBFOLQ010000491.1:0-3678 GCA_040830145.1 Flavobacteriaceae bacterium
CCATGGGAATCAATAATCTCAACATCGGCATCAAAATCCAATTCCTTTTTAAGGGTTTCCACAATATGCTTTTTCCCCAGTAAAACCGGAATGGCGATACCTTCCTCATAACATATTTGGGCCGTTTTGAGCACATCTAAATGATCGGCTTCGGTGAAGACAATTTTTTTGGGATTGCTCCTTGCACGATCATGAAGCAAGCGTACCACTTTATTATCATCACCAGATCGCTCAAAGAGTTCGCTCTCATATCGTTCCCAGTCCTCAATGGGTTGCCGTGCCACTCCTGTTTCCATGGCAGCCTTGGCTACGGCCGGCGGTATCACAGTAATCAACCTGGGATCAAACGGTTTGGGAATGATGTAATCACGCCCAAAGGCCAAACGGGTTTCCCCATAGGCAATATTCACCTGTTCCGGTACAGGTTCCTTGGCCAAGGTTGCCAAGGCTTGGACAGCCGCCATCTTCATTTCCTCATTGATGGCCATGGCCCGTACATCCAAAGCCCCCCTAAAAATAAAGGGGAAACCCAGCACATTGTTCACTTGGTTGGGATGATCAGACCTGCCAGTGGCCATAATGACATCCTTACGGGTCTTAATGGCCAGGTCATAGGCAATCTCCGGATTGGGATTTGCCATGGCAAAAACAATCGGATTTTTGGCCATGGATTCCAACATTTTCGGAGTGAGAATATCGGCGATGGAAAGACCAATAAACACATCGGCCCCCTTTACCGCTTCCTCCAGGGTGTCAATATTACGATCGGTGGCAAATTCCTTTTTGGCCGGGGAAAGTTGTTCCCTATCGGTTCTGATGACCCCTTTACTATCCAACATTACAATATTTTCACCCTTGGCGCCAAAGGCTCTGTACAAACGAGTACAGGAGACCGCCGCAGCCCCGGCCCCACTTACAACAATGGTCGCTTCCCCTATCTTCTTTTGGGCGATCTCAAGTGCGTTCAACAAGGCTGCGGCTGAAATAATGGCCGTTCCATGCTGGTCATCGTGCATCACGGGAATATCCAATTCCTCCTTCAACCTTCGTTCTATCTCAAAGGCCTCGGGGGCCTTGATATCTTCCAAGTTTATGCCTCCAAAAGTGGGTGCTATGGTCTTCACGGTCTCAACAAACGTATCAACATCCTTGGTATCCAATTCAATGTCCATCCCATCGATATCCGCAAAAATCTTAAAGAGTAGGCTTTTTCCCTCCATAACCGGTTTGGCTGCCTCTGGACCGATATCACCAAGTCCCAATACCGCTGTACCGTTGGTGATTACGGCGACCAAATTCCCCTTTGCCGTGTACCTATATGCATTATCCTTGTTCTTCTCTATTTCCAAACAGGGCTCCGCCACACCGGGGGAATATGCCAGGGAAAGATCTCTTTGGGTGGCATAGGGCTTCGTAGGAACAATTTTAATCTTACCAGGCTGGGGCTTGGCATGGTATACCAATGCCTCCCTTCGCGTTCGTATTTTCTGGTCGCTCATCTTTGGTTGGATTGATTGGCAAAAGTAAGGGATATGTTTAATAGGCCGTGCCCTCAACGTCCAAAAATGACATCTGGATTCATCAACTCATCCAAGGGCTCTACTAAATCAGGGGGCAAAAGACTAAGTCCCAATTGGTAAGAAGCATTCATCCAGCCGAAGCCCGAAGTAGTGATATAATCAAAGTCAGTACCCACATTGCCATATTCGGCATAGTCCTTATGGGTGCAGGCCACCACATCGTATTTTTCAGGAATGGTGCCGTTGTAGTCCACTGCATTTTTGGTAATCATCCATAGCCAGCGGTAGACCAATTCATTTAACTCCCTTTCAAAACCGTAGTGTTGCAACCCCCTCCAAATAAGCATTTGGTGTGGTGCCCAACCATTGGGCCAGTCCCACTGTCTTTGTGCTTTCCCCTCTGCAATCCCTTCAATGGATTTTTTGGTCGTCCCCAAAATACCGCCTTTGTCCTTATACTCCCCCATAAGGACCTTTACCAATTTCTGCGCTTCTTCTTGGGTACAAAGCCGTGCCCAAAGCGGATAAAAATTGGTGGCAGCCCCAAAACCCGTCTGTTTTTTTCTTATAAAGTCATAATCGTAAAAAATACCCTCTGCCCCGTTCCATAAATGCGTACGGACCAATTTTCTACGGAGCTTGGCTTTTTGTTGCCATTCCCCTGAAGTATATTCCCGGCCCTTTGATGTGGTGAATACCCCATCAAAATAGGTGTTGATCAGATATTCAAAATCAGTTTCATATTTATATAGTAGGCTATTGAGATCCACCGTAACAAGGTCTGCACAGCAATTATCCAATCGCCAAGAGGTATCATGGCCACTTTCCCTAAGACTTCTGTCATGGGTAAAATATTGGTCCAACTGCGCATCCTTAATCACTCCCTTGGCATATTGTTCCTCAAAAACATCTTTCTTCAGGCCATGTTTTTGTGCGTATTCCGTCAATACCTCATCAAAATGCCCAGGTTCCGTCTCAGGGGGAATGCCCAACCCAGATGCCAAATATCTATTGAGCCCCATGGGAACCTGTCGTTTGCCCTTCTCCATCCAGACCGATTCGTATTCCAAAATGGCAATTTCCAAAACACCTGACAACCATTGAGTATCCCGATTGGCGCCTGCTTCAAACACTTCCCGTATAAACGAGGACAAAAAGGGAGGTTGGGTACGGGTAAGATAGTATGACCTGTTAGCGTTCAGAATTTTGCCGTAATGGACTATTTGATAGCAAAAATTATCCACCATTGCCTTGGCCAAATCAACACGACCGTCCAACAAAAGGCCTACCCCTTGAAAATAACTGTCCCAGCCATACATTTCGTTAAAACGACCTCCCGGTACTACAAAGGGCACTCCCTTGCCATCCACAATTCCCAAGGAAAGAATACCTGGTCTTTGATCAATGGATTTTACATATTCCGGGCTAATGTCCTCAGGGAGCACCACCACCTCAAGATTAGGGTATTTGGACTGGAGTCCAGAGAAATAATCCCTTCCCGCTTCATCACCAAAGGGGACATAAATGCGCTGAACCCGATCTGATGCCTTTTCATCTGACAATACCTTACTTAAGCCCTTGTCGTCAACGGTCCGTGTAAGGTCGTCCCAGAAATAGTCCCGGATCATCCTGGAAATACGCCCCGACGGCCTTTCCTCAATTCTTTCCAAGGGAATCTCTGCCAAGATCTTGCCTTGAGCCTTTTCCAAGGCCAATTCCTGTAGTAGATTGGATAAACGATAGGTCCCCTTTACCAGGTAGGTTTCCCCTTCCGTAGAACAAATGGAAAATTGTTTGGGGCCTTTGTCCTCCTTGGTAATCTTATTGTCCCCATCCGTATCCTCTTGGGATAAGAGCCTGTTCAAGGTCTCCTTAATATTGAGATGAAATAACATATCAGGCCTTGGTAAATCTGTTTAGGAAAAAGAACAGTACCAACATAATTCCTAAGGGCACCAAAGAAAGGTAAAACACTTTATCCCCTCCAATAGTATCAAACATATGGCCCACAACCAACGAGCCCACGGTGCCCCCAATTGCGGAAAAAAAGGTTAACAGACCCGCCAATGAACTATGTCTTTCCTTGGGCATACTCGTTAATACCGCAGAGTTGACCAAAGGATATAGAGGGGCCAAAAACAAACCGATCATCGGAAAC
>JBFOLQ010000492.1:0-7678 GCA_040830145.1 Flavobacteriaceae bacterium
ACTCAATACATACAACGGGAGTTATGGTTTTATATACCACCTTCCATAAAGGGCGATTGGTTTGGTGAATGGGAACAAGAAAAAAACAGGTCCCTTTTTGACCTCTTAAAACTTGTATTATGATTGAGCATATCCCTACTTGGATTGAAATCATTTTTTTGGTGGTCTTTTTGATCACCATAGTATTTTTCCATATTGCGAACGGCGGTCCAAAAAAACTTACCCTACTCATTTTGGTTTGGTCCGCAGTTCATGCGATATTGGCGTTCTCCGGTTTTTACCACGACAATCAAAGTATGCCACCCCGCTTTTTATGGGTCTTGGCCCCAATGCTCCTGGCTTTGTTCTATGGAACTTTTTTTTCGGGACCCCGTCGTTGGGCCATGGAAAACCGTAATCTAAGGTGGAGTACCTTTATGCATACCATTAGAATTCCCATAGAAATTATCCTGTACTACCTTTTTGTATACAAAGCGGTTCCTGGACTTATGACCTTTGAGGGTCGTAATTTTGATATCCTTGCAGGAATTACAGCACCTATAATGGGCCTTCTCCTTTTGAAGGGAAAGCTCCCGAGGAAAGTCCTCTTGGCCTGGAACATTGTTTCATTATGCCTAGTACTCTTTATTTTGGTGAATGGCCTGTTATCCGCCCGTCTCCCATTTCAGCAATTTGCCTTTGAACAACCCAATATTGCCGTAGAATATTTCCCATTTATCCTGCTTCCAGCAACCATTGTTCCCTTGGTAATATATACCCATTTAATAGACATTCTTAAATTGGGGAACCAAATGGGAAAACATGGCGCCTAAGTACCGTGCCTATGTTTTGGAAAAACCAGTGTCCACCTCGTAACATGCAAGAAAAATTTGTGGTATTCCTTGGAACTTATCGTAACATAAAGCATTTGATGTGAAATACTACCTCATTGCCGGAGAGGCATCGGGAGACCTCCATGGTTCCAACCTCATTAAGGCCCTAAAGACTCAAGATACAGAAGCCAACATACGCTGTTGGGGGGGCGATCGAATGCAAAATGCCGGAGGCACCCTGGCCAAACACTACAAGGAAATGGCCTTTATGGGGTTTTGGGAAGTAATCCAGAACTTGGGCACCATCAAAAAGAATATTTCCTTCTGCAAGCGGGATATTGCAGAATTTTCACCGGATGTAATCATTTTTATTGATTTTTCGGGCTTTAACCTCCGCATCGCACGCTGGGCCAAGGAGCATGGCTACAGGACCCATTATTATATATCCCCCCAAATTTGGGCCTCCCGTGAAGGTCGGATCAAAGACATCAAAAGGGACATTGATTTTATGTATGTGATACTGCCTTTTGAAAAGGATTTCTATGAAGGAAAGCACAACTATCCTGTGTCTTTTGTGGGCCACCCCCTATTGGACGCCATCTCTGAGAGGGAGTCTATTGACAAAAGTGAATTTTGTGCAAGACATAATTTGGATGCGGATACCCCTATTATTGCCTTGCTTCCCGGCAGCAGAAAGCAAGAGATTGAAAAAATGCTCCATACCATGCTGGCCATCGTTCCCAATTTTCCTGACCATCAGTTTATAATTGCCGGGGCTCCCAGTTTGGACGCTTCTTTTTACGATCAATTCACCCAAACTGCCAATGTGGGCTTTGTACATGACCAAACGTACGATCTTTTGGATGTGTCCACCGCCGCCCTGGTCACCAGTGGTACCGCCACCTTGGAAACGGCCCTTTTTGAAGTACCTCAGGTAGTGTGCTACAAGGCCAATTGGTTATCGTATCAGATTGCCCGGCGCATTATTACCCTTTCCTACATTTCACTGGTAAACCTTATCATGGATACTGAAATGGTGACTGAGCTGATTCAAACGGATTTCAATGCCACCAGGCTCAAAGATGAGCTCCAACATATCCTTTCCGGAGAAAAAAGAGAGGCACAATTGCGTGCCTATAAGGAAATCAAAAGGAAATTGGGTGGGTCGGGAGCCAGTGCCAAAACAGCCAAGCTGATCGTACAGAATATCATCCCCTAGCTTTTTATACGTCCAAAAAAAGTGCGTATAATGCCTCTGTCAGTGAAACATAACAAGAGCCATATATTTGTTACTAAAGGTGATATGAACGATTTTTAAGTCTTTTATATCTATTATTTTTCCCTAGCCCGAACCATACCCCTTACTTTTGCCAATCAGTGTATTCATCGTCAGTAACGAACAAATGGCGATACCAGAAATGCAACAATTTTTGAAAAACCAAACAACCAAATGGACATAATACCAAAAAAAGTACTTGTAACTGGAGTGGCAGGGTTCCTAGGCTCAAACCTACTGGGCAAACTGTTAAAGGAAGGGCATTCCGTGGTGGGTATTGACAACCTATCCATGGGGAGAATGGAGAACATCAACATCCATATGGACCACCCCCGGTTTATTTTTCAACAAGAGGATATCCTGGAAGAGGCCACCTTGCAAACACTGGATACTGACTTTGATGTTATCGTACACCTAGCGGCGTATAAGATTCCCCGTTATGGCAAAGCAGTGGATACACTACGAATCAATTCCAAGGGAACCGAGAATATCCTTGAATTTGCCCGAAAAATTTCATGTAAGGTGGTATTGGCCTCTACCTCCGATGTGTATGGTATGAGTCCTGACCTTCCCTTTGTGGAGGACGGTAATTGTGTCATTGGGGATTCAAAGGTACCCAGATGGGCCTATGCGGTCTCCAAGCTTTTTGATGAGCATTTGGCCCTGGCCTATATGGAAGATTACGAATTTCCCGTAGTCTTGTTGCGCTTTTTTGGATCGTATGGCCCCAACCAACATCTATCTTGGTGGGGAGGTCCGCAATCTGTATTCATTGATTGCATCCTGAACAACAAACCCATACCGATTCATGGTGATGGATTACAGACAAGGACCTTTACATACGTTGATGACACGGTGAACGGTATTTACGCAGCTACCATGAAACCTGAGGCCAATGGTGAAATATTCAACATTGGTGCCA
This sequence comes from Flavobacteriaceae bacterium, assembly GCA_040830145.1. GTDB lineage: Bacteria > Bacteroidota > Bacteroidia > Flavobacteriales > Flavobacteriaceae > JBFOLQ01. The sequence continues at coordinate 3,011 of JBFOLQ010000492.1, forward strand.
ACAAGGAAATAACCATCCTGGAATTGGCCCGTATGTTGTTGGATATCGCTGATGTGCCAACACAGTCTGAAATCGAACTTATTCCCTACGACCAGATTTCAGTGGGAAGAAAGTATCAAGATGTGATGAGGCGGGTACCGAATACGGACAAGGCCGAAAGAATCTTGGGCGTAAAGGCCATGACCTCCCTTGAGGAAGGACTGCGCCGAACGTTTGAATGGCAGAAGAACATTATCCTAAAAAAGGAACAGGCCGTATGAAGGTAGGCATTGTCGGTGGTGGCTTTATGGGACTTGCACTCGCCCATAAAATCACTAAAATGAATGCTGAAGTAACGGTCTTTGAAGCGGGTCCACAATTGGGCGGACTCTCTACATACCATGATTACGGACCCTTTATTTGGGACAAGTTCTATCATGTCATTTTACCTACCGATAGTGACCTCATCGCATTTATTGAAGAGCTGGGCCTTGGTGACCGTCTTTGCTGGAGACCTTCATTTACAGGTTACTATGTTCAGAAAAAATTCCACTCCATAAGTAATGTCAAGGAGTTTTTACGTTTCCCGCCCTTGGGTATGTTTGACAAGCTCATGTTGGGCTATACCATATTCCGTGGTTCAAAGATCAAGGACTGGAAACGGTTGGAAAAAATAACCGTCAAGGACTGGCTCATCAGTATTGGTGGTAAAAATACCTTTGAGAAATTCTGGGCCCCTCTGCTCTTGGCCAAATTGGGAAAAAATTATGAGCAGGTATCGGCCGTTTTCATCTGGACGTACATCAAAAGATTGTTTGAAGCCCGGGAATCACCCGTACAGAAAGAACATATGGGGTATGTAGCTGGGGGATATAGGACCGTTTTTGACAGATTGGAGCAATCGATTACCGAAAGTGGGTCCCAAATTGTACGGGGCACCGCCATTGACAGGATTTTTCCCGACCTTAAGGGAGGGATAAAATTATCGTATGGTCATAGGGAAGAGCATTTTGACAAGGTAATCTTTACGGCTCCCTTGAATGTGTTGGGAAAAGTAGCCCCCCCGAAACTTGTTGAAATATCGCAGCAAGGTGATGCCATACAATACCTTGGTGTCATCTGCTTGGTCTTGGTCACAAAAACTCCTTTGACCCCTTACTATGTATTGAACATTGCTGATGGGAATATTCCATTTACAGGAGTGATTGGGATGAGTTCATTGGTGGATTTGAATCAGACACAAGGAAATCACCTTACATATTTTCCGAAATATGTGACCCAAGATCATCCGTATTGGTCCCTGTCAGAAGGAGCACTTACGGAACTGTTTCTGAAGGGTGTTCAAGACCTATATCCAGATTTTGACCACGACCATATCATATCCGCCCATTTGAACAAGGCGGTAAAGGTACAGCCCTTGCAAGTATTGCACTATTCAGAAAAAATTCCTAAAATAACGTCCAAACATCCCGATTTTTATGTGCTGAACACCTCCCAGTTCGTCAATGACACCCTTAACAACAACTCGGTGGCAAAGCATGTAAACCATTTTATGTCTGAATTCAAGAGTGAATTCAGCCCAATAAAAAACAACGATTGATCACTATGGCCAAACCTATAGCAAGCCTATCGCTGGACATGGACAACCAATGGTCCTACATGAAAATTCATGGGGAGGAAGGATGGGAGGAATACCCTTCCTATCTTGACATCTTCGTACCTTATATTCTCAAGGTCTTGGATGACCTTGAATTAAAAATTACCTTCTTTATCGTAGGGCAGGATGCCACCTTTGAGCAAAACCACAAATACCTTAAGATGATTGTGGACCATGGGCATGAGATAGCCAATCATTCGTTCAAACACGAAACCTGGCTTCACCTCTATACCAGGGAGGAGTTGGAAAATGAGATTGATACTGCCCATACGATCCTCAAAGAGGTCACTGGGGAAGAGCCCATTGGATTTCGTGGCCCCGGTTTTAGTTGGAGCCATACGCTACTGGAAGTACTGGCCGAAAGGGGATATGTCTATGATGCCTCTACACTGCCCACTGTTATTGGGCCTTTGGCACGCTTGTACTATTTTAAGACCTCTAACCTCAGTAAACAGGAAAAAGAGGACCGCAAGGAGATTTTTGGGAAATTTTCCGATGGCTTTAGAAAACTGCGCCCGTATTTCTGGAAACTGGCCAATGGTAAAAGATTGCTTGAAATTCCCGTGACCACCATGCCTATATTTAGAGTGCCCTTTCATTTGAGCTATCTTCTGTATTTGAGCAACATATCCATACACTTAATGATGTTCTACCTAAGGATGGCCGTGTTCCTTTGCAAGGTAACGGGAACAAGGCCCAGTTTCCTTTTGCATCCGTTGGATGTGATAGGTGGAGATCAGATTTCTGCCTTGGATTTCTTTCCGGGAATGAATATCCCCAGTGAACGAAAGGTCATGATTTTCAAAAAAGTAATGCGATATCTGCAAAAACATTTTATCTTAGCAAAAATGTCCGATCATGCCCAATCGGTCATTGACCGGGGCAAACGGGTGGCATATACTAGCGGATAGAGCCTGGGCTAGGGTGGCAATGTCTTGTTTATATGACACATAATCAGGACATTGGGCAAACCATAGTCCCAAATGAGCTATTCAAACTTTAAAGATCCCCTTGGCTTGTTGAGGCGTATGCTTTTCTCTAGCAATAAAGCCGCGCGCTTTGTGTTGATTAGGGAAATGGCAGGGCTTTTAATGGTTCCCGTTGATTTCTTGTTAAAGGGTTACAATACACGTCTATTTAAAAAGTCCCAAGGCACACCCAAACCCATCATATTGGTCTTAGGCGGCTCCCGAAATGGGACCACCCTACTCTATCAAACATTGGCAGAGCACTTGCCCGTGAGCTATGTCAATAATTTCCATGCCCTTTTTCCCCGCTCTCCTTTAGCGGCCCTTAAACTGTTCAAACCGTTTTTTTCCAAGTACATCTCCAACAACAAAAGCTATTATGGCAGTGTTCCTGGGTTCAACGGCCCCAGTGATGCATTTTCCATTTGGAACCAATGGTTGGGGGATGACCGTAATTATGTGGAAGGGGAATTGGACGAAAAAACCAAAACCAAAATGAAACGGTTTTTCAATGCGTGGCAACAGGTTTCCCAAAAACCCTTTCTGAACAAAAACAACCGTAATTCACTTTGTGTGCCCATGTTGGATTCCATTTTTGAAAATGTCTTCTTCGTGGAGATACACAGAGATCCGGTTTATGTGGCCCAGTCGCTTGTTTTTTCACGAAAGGCGGTGCAAGGAAGTGAAAAGATAGGCTGGGGATTATTGAGTTCCGACACCAACAACCAAAGTGACCCCTTGGCCTATATCGAGGATATATGCTACCAGGTATACAAAGTTGATAGTGTCTTGGCCAAGGCCCGGTCCCAGGTTGACCCAAACCGTTATTATAGGGTATCGTACGAAACTTTTTGCGAGAGACCAGGGGAGGTTATTGAACAGATTGCCACAAAGGCGCTCTCATTGGACGTTTCTTCCGAAAAACTCAAAAATCTGCGATTTTCAACATCGGCCAACCAACAGCGATTGGGCGATAAGGAATTCAACAAGATACTTTCCAGCATCAATGCCCTGTACCACAAAAAAGAGAGTGCCAAACCCGTATTACAGGACTAAATTTTCAGTGTTGGGGAGCCATCCAAACCGGAGATGGAATATTTTACCACTATCGTCGTTAGTAGTATAATTCCATTTGACAAAAATGGGCCCAAAATACATAAATTAGGTTTCCTTGGGGCCATGTCAAGTATTGTGAAGAATGAAAACCACGAGTCCAACACCAACTGACCCAAAAGAGGCACCAAATGGGCATATTGACCTGCCCTTGGTCACTTTGATCCTACCCGCCTATAACGAGGCTGAAATCATTACGGACAGCCTACATTCACTATCTTACTATATGGCTTCCTTGGAGGATAGGTTTCGTTGGGAAATTTTGATCGTCAATGACGGCAGTAAGGACAATACAGGACCTCTTGCCGATGCCTTTGCCGTATCAAGGGACAATATCAGGGTACACCATCACAGGGTCAATCGCAATTTGGGGGTAGCCCTCCGCAGCGGGTTCCAAAACGCAAAGGGAGATTTCGTGGTAGTGCTGGATATGGACCTAAGCTACGCTCCAGAACATATTGAACGCTTGTTGGATACCATGCTGGAGACCGATGCCGATATTGTGGTCGCCTCCCCGTATATGAAGGGCGGTAAAAATACCAAGGTCCCTTTTACCAGGCTCCTTTTGAGCAAGACCATCAATAAGCTCATGCGTTTTACCTCAAGTGTGAACATACATACCTTTACAGGAATGGTGAGGGCCTATAGAAATGATTTCCTGGCCAACCTCAACCTTAAATCGAGCACCTATTCCATCAATCCGGAAATCATTCACAAAGCTGGGATTCTTAGAGCCAAGGTTGTGGAGATTCCCGCTCATTTGGATTGGAGTTATCAATTGACCAAGGGAAAGAATAGAACGTCCGGAATTAGAATCTATAAGGGTATCTTATTGGGTCTCATGTCTGGATTTATTTTTAGACCCTATGGATTTTTTATGGCGGTTTGCACCTTTTTTTTTTTTATTTTCCTTTTTGTCCTTTGGTGTGTATGTTATTGCGTCTTTCTGGC
>JBFOLQ010000493.1:0-3488 GCA_040830145.1 Flavobacteriaceae bacterium
ATACAATTGGCGGTAATCCAAGATCCAATACGATTGTGGACCGTGCCCGTTTGCGTAACAATTTTGCCACTGAAAAAATCTTAAATAGGGAAGAAGTATTAAAAAATGCCCCCACCTATCTCCAGGAGTTAAAGTCCAGCGGGTCATTTGGTGAGGCCAAGCGCATTTTTGAAAACTATGAAACCACCTTTTCAAATTCCCCCTATTTTTATATGGATGCCCATCGTTATTTTGTGGACACATGGGATGAGATTGCGTATGGTGATAAAATCATAGACGAAAATAGGCATCTATTTACTGACAATCCGGTGCTATTGAAGGCGCTAGGGTATTGTTATGAGGAGCAAAAACGCTTCCAAAAGGCATTTGAAACCTATAAGGATGTATTCATCCTACGACCAAACTATGCCCAAAGTTATATGGACTTGGCCAATGGGTATCGGGACATAAAGGCCCCAAAACGGGCCGCCACCATGTATGCACGTTATCAATATCTCTTGGAGGAAGGATTTATGGAAATGGATACCATTGGGTTTGGCCCCATATGGGAAAGGGAATCCAACAACTTACTTTCATTGCATGGAAATGAAGTGGTAAAGGGAAAGAAGGCCAAGAAACTGTATGTGGCCAAGGAAGAGTTTATGGGTACTAGGCTGGTTTTTCAGTGGAATGATGGAGAGGCCGAATTTGAACTTCAATTTGTAAACCCCAACAACCAGTACCATACATGGAAACATTCGTTGGCGGATAATGCCCCAGAGATAAGTAGGGAAAAGGAATATGGGTACAATGTGAAGGAATATTTAGTGGATGGGTCCTTGCCCGGAGTATGGAAAGTAAATGTAAAATACCTGGGCAACAAAAGCCTCACCCCAACATATCTTAAGGTAACGGTATACCACGATTATGGCTCCAAATCACAACAAAAGGAGACAAGCATTTATAAACTGGATCTTAAAAATGTGAACCACGAGCTATTTACACTTAGTGTAAAAGGTAATGTGGCGACGCAATGACCTTGGAAAAGGGGACAATAACCCTTCTTTTAATCCTTGCATCCCTAACCCCGATACAGGCACAACATGACTTTAAGGGAATGGTCATAGATGCCAAAACCGGAAACCCCATTCCGTATGTGAACATTGGCATTGTGGAGAAGGGCATTGGTACAGTGAGTGATGAGGATGGGCTTTTTCATCTGTACTTTGACAAGGCCCAAATGGACCCGACGGATCAAGTGTTGTTCTCTTCGTTGGGCTATAGGTCCCTGAAGATTCCCGTTTCATCCCTTCCATTGGCCCATAATGAATATACAACATACAAAATGGAGCCCCATACCACGGCATTGTCTGAGGTGGTGGTCACCAATAAAAAGGGGCGTTTTATTCCTGATTTTATTGGGTATAGGAATTTTGGGGAGGAGACATTTGGTTATTGGAAAAACAACATGGCACTGGGCGGGGAGCTGGCGACCCATATTGTGGCCAAAAGCGGCCTAAGAAGATTGGATAGCTTGCAATTCGAAGTGTTTCATAACCCATCCGATAGCTTATTGTTACGGGTCAATGTGTACGATGGTGATGGCAGGATGGGCGGGCCTGGGACCAATTTGAATACCTCAGGAAAAAATATCTTGCTAACGCTTGGGAGAATGGATAAAGTGGTATGGGTAAATCTCAGACCATTTGATATATACGTTAAAAACAATTTCATGGTTTCACTGGAGTTGGTAAAAGTGTATGGGGAAGGGGAGCTCGGTTTGGTTTTGGCCGGGGCCATGAATCAATATGGGTCTTATCGGAAATATGTCAGTCAGGGTAAATGGGAGCGTATCGCCAATCAAAATATGGCATACTCCTTAAAAACCTCCTTAATGGTATCTGAAAAAATGGCCAGCCGTTATGAAACCAAGAAAGCACGTAAGAAACAGAAACTACGGACGGTATCTGGCTTTGCCATAATGAAGGGACATATGGTCAGCAAAGTTGAAGTGCGCAACAATAGAACAAAAGAAATCGTATGGACCGATGAAAAAGGTCGCTATAGAATTGCCGCCAATAAGGGAGACTTACTATTATTTTCCAAAGAAGGCCTCAAGACCATGGCAGTGAAGGTGACCCATAAACCCACGGCCAATGTGGTCATGAAAGCATCCCTATCACCCTGACGCCATAAGATTGCCCAATGGATGTATGTTCCTTATAGGGGTAAGAATGCCTTGCCCAAGGAAATATCTTGGACCAAATCTCCAACAGTGGTCCCCTGAAGCTCGTTTACAAATTTAATCTTGGTGTCGCCAATTAGGTTGTGCAGTGGACAGGGCCTTTGCATATCACATTTGTTCAAACTGAGAATACATGATGTCAACTTATTGTCCCCATCAATAATGTTCACAATATCCAAAAGGGCAACTTTTTTGTTCCCTTCCGTAAGATAAAAACCACCCCCTGGCCCCCTCATGGACGCCACCACACCATGTTTGGACAGCTCCTGCAATAATTTTGATATATATGCTTGAGGAACATTGATGATCTTTCCAACATCCTTGGCGGATATTTTTTGTTCAATACTTGAATGTACCGCCAAATATAGGACCGCTTTTAGTGCATATTTTGATGAATTGGAGAGCATGTAATCATATTTTGGACAAATATATAAAGATTAAAAGACCTTTTTATCTTAAATATGATTTATATCATAGTTTTCACATGACCCGGCCACTACTTTTGGTAAAGTTTTAGCAGTCTAACATAAAAACGTACCAAATGAAACAAGGAATCCGAAGTGTACTGATTCTCTTCTCCCTAGTGCTGATAAGTTGTGGGGGAAAGGAGGACAAGAAAAAAGAGGGGTTTAGTATTGACCGCACCAAGAGCGCTGTGGAAAAACCCGCAGAAAACGCGACCACATCAAATACCATTCCCGCCTCAGAAAGAATTGATTTGACCAACAAGGGCGTTGGCCCCATTCAATCCTTGACCTTACCCGCGGACATCGATCAAGCCATGGCCAAAAAAGGCGAGGAAGTATACAATCAATTGTGTTTGGCCTGTCACCGTGTGGGAAAAAAATTCATTGGCCCTGCACCAGATAAGATATTGGAAAGAAGGAGCCCGGAGTGGGTCATGAACATGATTTTAAATCCGGAACAAATGGTCAAGGAAGATCCATTGGCCAAAGATCTATTGATAGAGTTCAATGGATCTCCCATGGCCAATCAAGGATTGACCGAGGAACAAGCCCGAGCCGTGCTCGAATATTTTAGGACACTCTAACTACTCATATGAACATTGAAAACTATAAAGGAAACCCATGAAAACGACCATCCATTTCCCATTGTTGAAGGCATCCTTACTGTTGTTACTCATCATAAGTGGCTGCAAGGATGAAACCAAAATTGGACAATCCAATACCGATACTAACATCGTGGATGCCCAGGATAAGGCCAAAACGGGCCAGGCATTTATACAGGATGATGAATCAACACC
>JBFOLQ010000494.1:0-17082 GCA_040830145.1 Flavobacteriaceae bacterium
GGTATGTAAAAGGCTTCCTGTTGCATGTTTAAAAGGCATATAGTGAAACATAAGCTGAGAAATTCGAAAGGAGCAGAATACCTATCAAAAAAAGGCAAATGAAGCCAGCCAAGGGTACCGTTATGGCATTGACAAAATAGTTAAGAACTATAAATGCCAATACTGAAAAACATAGGCCAGAAGCCAAAAGCACAATAAAGGTAACGGTAGGGAAGCCCAATGCAAATGCAATAAGGCATAATACATCCCCGAACCCAAAGCTGGCGTTCAAAAATTCTTGCTTTCTTAAAAATTTGGTGTATACCCAAAGTAGTGCGATGATTACAGCTACCAGAAGTAGGTGGGTGCTTACATTCAATACAAAATTGGGCAACGAACTATGTTGCAGGTAAAGGCTCCCCAACAGTATCCCTGTTATAGGGAACAAGACCCAATACACCATTCGGTCTTTGATATCCTGAACCGCAATGGCAGTGCAACTAAGTATGGTCAATATATGCAGCACCATTCTAGTCTTTGATAAGTTGTTTGGGGTTTCCGTTTTCATCAATTTCCCAAACATTGAGCACCCCATCACCATCAAAGTCGGTAATGGCCTCTGCTCTTGCCTTGAAGGAGACATCAGAAGCACTTACAATTTCATAGATGTAATTGGCATTACCATTTTCTTTTACCGTTTTTGGAGGCTCAAAATCCAGTTCGTTGATATCATTGGTATAGCGACTGTGCATATACCTATAGGTTGTTTCTAAATTATAGATGGCTTTGAGCTGAGTTTGTGCCTCCAGGCTCTTGGCTTTAGAGATCAAGGGCATCAGGTTGGGTAATGCCAACAGCAATAGTATGCCTATGATGGCCAAAACAATAAGGGTTTCTTGTAGATTGAGTGCTGGAACTTTTTTCTTGAGTAAGGTGTTCATCATATTTGATTTTTCCGAACACCCTAGGTTGCTTAGCGAACTAGAAGTCGTCCGGGTTCAACTGCTTATTTAAATTCTCATATAAGTTCATGGCATCATTTTTATAAATGCCATCAAAGGCAATTATATCGTCCAAAAGGGCAATGACCTTATCATTTTGTTTCATTTTTAGATAGGTCAAGGCCTTGTACCACTTTGCTTGTTCAGCATAGCTTGTACTATTGGTTAATGATTCGAATTCACTCAGCGCTTTTTGGGGCTGTCCAATCTTTAGATAGGCACTGCCCAGGTATAATCGCAGTTCATGTGCATCGGGCATTTTATCAACAACTGTCTCCAAACGCGAGGCAGCAGTTTCAAAATCTTCTTGGCCATAGGTCTCAAAAGCCGATTGTAAGTCTTCTTGCTGGTTTCCGCGGACTGTGTCTTCCAACGGATATACAGAAAAATGGGATTCAAAAAGCGATTTTTCACTAGTTGTATTTAGGTAAGCAAAGAACAATCCAAGTCCCAATACCATGGCTATCACCGCTGCAATCCGCCAGTTGAACACAAATCGTTTTTCTTTCGGGTATTGGATATTGGGCTCCTCATTTTCAATACGTATGAGCTTCTTTCGAAACCGGATCGCATCCTCATCTAACATGGCCTGGTGCAACTCCCGGTGTTTTTCAACTTCCTCCCGTAAATCAACATCAGCCGCAAGCCTTTCTTCAAATTCCCGTTTAGCTGTATCGTTGAGACGATCATTCAGATAACCCTCTATCAAATCAAAAAGTTCAGGATTGCGCTTGCTCATTTTGCCTTTGATTTAAGGTTTTCAGAACGCAACTCTTTAAAAGTTGGGTCTTCTTCTATCATCTCGAGTAATTTTTGCTTGCATTCAAACTTTTTCTTTCGGGTGTAGGCCGCACTATAACTCATTAACGAGGCAATTTCCTCCATTTTTTTACCTAAAAAAAAGTAATGTAACAATTCTTGACAACTACTTCCCAATTTTAAAAAGTACTTCTGGTAAATCGCTTTGCGCTCTTGCAATTCAATTTCAGTAAATATACTTTTCTCAAGATTTGCCGAAATCTCAGGTCGTTGATCAATGGTTATCTTTTTTCTCCTTTTTCTGAGTGAATTCATCCACATATTTCTGCTTACTGCAAAAATATAGGTTGCCAAAGAACATTCTAAGCTCAAGGAACCTGATTTCAATTTTTGGTACGTCAACACCAATGCATCTTGAAAAATATCTTTTGCGTCAGTTTCCGTACCTGAATTTTTTACGATATAGCTTTTAACCTCGGGGAAGTGTCTAGAATAAACCTCACGTAACACACGAGAGTCTCCTGTTATAAACCCTTGTAAAATTTCAGTATCCTTTTTTGTGCTCAATGGTTAATGTAAAGAATCAGCAATATGTTACCCTAGAAAGGAAAAAGAAATAAAAATAATATTTTTTGATTCTTTATGTACATATTTTCTGTATTAATATGTGGTTTGTTTGCCAACGCTTTATCAGTTTACTAGCCAAAGATCACTATTGATCAACTGTTGTTTAAAGACTTTTCATTGAAGCCGTAAAGCTGCCTAAGGCTTATGTTTTTTATTATGAGCGACTTACGATTTTAGTTTTTCTCTTTTTTATTTCTATTCGAAAAAAAGCACACTTTTCGGGTAACACTTCAAGCTTTTCTTACATAAAAATTGAGCGATGGTCCGAATGCCCTTACGCATCCTGAATGCATCGGCAACTTAAAACGAAGACACCAACTAAATCTAACTGTATGAAAATGAAAAGTGTATGCCTTGTAGTGGCAATAGCTGCTTCAATCTCAACTTTTTCCCAAACCAATTTTCTAGACACCTCTACCTGGACCGTAGGAACAGGCTCTGTTACAGGTTTTAGCCGCAATGGTACCGATGCGGAAAATGTACGTGAAATTGGATTGAATCCGTATGGCGAAAACGCCATACTCTGGAAAGCCGTGCCCGATGCCTCAAATAATGCTGATGGGGGCTGGAACGGATCATATTTTCCCATTGATCACACAAAAACTTATCGTTTTACAGTGTGGATCAAAAAAACCAATTCCAATGACGGGCGCACATATTTTGGTCTTTATACCCGTGATGCGAATTGGAACCATACCACTTTACTCTTGAATGGTACTCCGAGAAGCAATGCCTATTTCTGGTACGGGGATCTACCAGAGTTAGATAAATGGTATTTACTGGTGGGTTACGTACATCAAAGTGCTTATACGGGCACCTCAGCTACAGGGGGAATTTATGATGGCACAACCGGAATAAAAGTGCTGAATGCTCAACTAGATTTTAAGTTTTCTACCACGGCTACCCAGTTCATGCACCGCGCCTACCTTTTTTATGACACAAATACGGCGGACCGCCAATTTTTTTGGGGGCCTACTATTTATGAGGTCAATGGCCAGGAGCCTTCCATTCAAGAATTGATAGATGGCCCTAATACAGGTTCAGGTACTTCTGTTTGGTCAGAGGCCAATACAACGGCTAGCTACGATGGTGAGGTGGCTATTGGCACCAGCTCCGTACCTGTAGGTTACAAATTAGCGGTTGAGGGCAAAATCCGCACCCGTGAAGTTCGTGTAGATCAAGACACATGGCCAGACTATGTTTTTAAAACGGACTATGATCTACCGTCGCTTGATTTCATTCAAAAACACATTCAGGAAAAAGGGCATTTGCCCAACATTCCCTCGGCCACAGAAGTGGAAGTCAATGGTATTGAGCTAGGGGAAATGAACAAGCTCCTGCTTGAAAAAATTGAAGAACTAACCCTTCATATCATCCAGTTGAGAGTAGAATTGGATGCACTAAAACAGAACCAAAACTAAAATTATGCGTACTCAAAAATCACTAGTATTAAACCCTTTTGCACTTTTTAAAACCAAGCTGTTTTGGGCACTACTCATCTTTATGGTGGTACTTGGACCAGACCTAAGGTCACAAGACCACTACCTGTCCTTTGATGGCACCAACGATTATATCGCCCTTCCCATATCGTACAATGGGCTGGATGCCGTTCCGGTGGTGAGTGTTGAAGCCTGGGTTCGCACCAGTTTTACGGGTTCGGGTTACAATTCCAATTGGGCCATTGTTGATTTTGATCGCAGTGATTTTTACGATTTGTTTGTTCGCGGCGATGACGGACGGGTGGGTTTTAGCACCTATGCACCCTCAGGGGGCATCAATGATTTTTATGGGTCCACCTCGGTCAATGACGGACAATGGCATCATATTGCTGCAGTTTACGACGGTACCGATAAACATATTTTTGTAGATGGCGTTTTAGACGCCACACAGATCAATCCACATGGAGGGTCAGGCCTAGGCAAGGCAGCTACGCGTTTTGGTTTTATTGGCGATGGCTCGGAAGCCTCTAGCTACAATGCAACTAAAAACAATATTTTTTACAACGGGGATATTTCTGAGGTTCGTATATGGAGCAGGGTGCTAAGTGCGGCAGAATTAGATGCCAATAAATTTCCTGGGAGCATTGCCGGCAGCGAGGCTGGTCTTTTTGCCTATTACACTTTTGACGGTGGTCTCGCAACAGACCTCGGCCCTAACAACTTTGATGGGGGCATTTTTGATAGTCCCGTATTCAACAATACAGGTGGGGTACAACAGCCCGATACAGGCAGCACCCTTTGGTCTGCCAATGGTAGTGACATTTATTACACCACCGGTAATGTAGCTATAGGCCGCACCTCTGTGCCTAGTGGCTACAAATTGGCCGTTGATGGTCATATACGAGCCCGTGAGATGCGGGTAGATCAAGATACTTGGCCCGACTATGTTTTCAAAACGGACTATGATCTACCATCACTTGATTTCATTCAAAAACACATTCGAGAAAAAGGGCATTTGCCCAACATGCCGTCCGCTTTAGAAGTGGAAACCAATGGTATTGAGTTAGGGGAAATGAACAAGCTCCTTCTTGAAAAAATAGAGGAACTCACCCTATATCTCTTAAAGCAAGAGGAGAAGCTGAAAAAACAACAAAAGGACATAGAGCAATTAAAATCAAAATTACGACCATGAAAAATCTTCTTTCCCTTAACATATGGGTGCCAGTAGTAATGGCATTCTTTTTTACAACGCCCGGTAGTGGGCAGTCTACGGAACTCAACCCAACATATGATGCCTACCTTGAAAATGGTGTTAGGAAGGGCGGTACTTTACTTAGGGTAGAGAAAGGAACAAGGGTTCGAGAGACCTATATGTTATTTGATGTTTCAGGAGTAAACGGCAGCATTACTTCCATGCAATTGAGCCTTACGGTAACTAGTGATGCCGGGGCGGGACCTGTTGCACTTTACCTAAGCAATAGTGCCAACTGGAACGAGGGTAACCTTTCAAATACAAATAAACCCGGGCTCGATATTTCTTTGGGCAACATTACCGGATCTTTTAGCATTGGCAGTGTAAAGACAGCTACTATTGACCCTACCCTCATCACGGGAAACACCTTCTCACTTATTGTTGTACACGCTGGTGCCGATGGAGATGATATGGCATTTGCTTCACGTACGGGTGCAGCAGCTTCGATGCCCAAATTAGTGGTCAATTATAGCACAGGAGATACTCAGGCACCTACGGCCCCTACGGTGTCAAGTACAGGCCAATCGCAGACCACGGTTGATATCTCTTGGACCGGAGCAAATGATAATGTAGGGGTGACCAACTATAGGGTTTACCAAGATGGCAGCGTATTGACCACTTTGGGCAATGTGACAACCTATCAGGTTACAGGGCTTACGGCTGCCACGAGCTATGATTTTAAGGTTCGGGCCTTGGATGCCGCCGGAAATCAAAGTCCCGACAGTAATACGTTAAATGTCACCACAGATGCAGGATCTGGAGGCACTTCAGTTTGGGCGGAGGCTAACACTACGGCCAGTTATTCAGGGGAGGTAGCCGTAGGCCGTTCTACTGTACCGAACGGATACAAACTGGCCGTCGAGGGTAATATTCGGGCTCGCGAAATGCGGGTAGATCAGGATAGCTGGCCAGATTATGTGTTCAAGGAAGGTTATGATTTGCCTTCCCCGGCTGAAATCAAAAAACATATTCAAGAAAAAGGGCATTTGCCCAACATTCCGTCAGCAGCTGAAGTAAAAGCCAACGGTTTGGAACTGGGCGAAATGAACCGCTTGCTGTTGGAGAAGATTGAAGAATTGACCCTCATTATCATTGATCAAGAAGAACGTATTGCCCGATTAGAAGGGAAAAAATCTCAAAATAACTAATACTCATATCCAGAAAGATGAAAAGAATTCAATTTATAGTAATGCTGTTAGTGTCTCTCGGTGTAAAGGCGCAATTGGACTTTAAAGAAATGGTTCCACCAAACCCCGATGTGGCTGCAATTATGAAATCGGTGGTCACACCGGTAACACAATATGCGGGTCTGCCAAATGTAAGTGTACCCATTTATGTCATCGAAGAAGATGGAGTGACGGTACCCATTTCAATTGACTATCATTCTGGAGGTATACAACTAGGTGAAGAATCTGGAAATGTGGGTTTGGGCTGGTCGTTACAGGCCGGAGGTATGATCTCAAGATCAGTAAATGGCTCTGACGACTTTACAACAGATACCAGGGGTTACTTAAATCATACGGAACCTCTCCCGGATTATGTAATCAGCGGAGGTGCCGCCGCATTTGACGGAGCCTCAAGATTTTTAGATGCAGATAACAATTGCAATTTTTACGTTGGAGGAAACCCCAGACAATATGGTTTTCCTGAGATAGGCCTCCCTCAAATAGACCATATGCCCGATGAGTTTATGTACAATGTTGCCGGTAAGTCGGGCACATTTTACTTCAGAAGGGATGGGTCCATCTTTAAAAAAGAAAAGGATGGGGTTATTATTGTTCCGGAATTCAATGGTGCAACCGGTAACAAAAAAAATGTAACCTTCAAAATCATAGCTGAAGATGGTACGACCTATCATTTTGACTACATCGGTACTACCCAGACTACCTATGAAAACAATACCAATTATGATTCTACCTGGTATTTAAGTGAAATCGTCACCAAAAACCAAAGGAGTATCTTTTTCACTTACGACACACGCGAGAAAATTTATCCTCTAAGAACCTTTATTCAAGATTTTTATGACACAGAGATTGAGGCAGATGATCTTTGCCTTCAGTCACCAGCTATACAATGTAATGGTAATGGGTATCGAAATTATCCCGGCCCGCAATCTGAGGTTGATGGGGTTTACATAACTAACATCAGCTTTCCCAATGGCTCAGTAGATTTCGTGTATTCAAATCAGGGTGAACGATTGGACATCCCTACGGCTTATTTTCTCAAAGATGTCCTGATTTCCAACACCACCCGTCAAATACGAAACTTCAATTTGCAATACTCTTATTTTGGTAACCAAGCCACAGGCGGTGGGTCCTTAGAGAACGGGGATTTTTCATTCATTTTGCCAATAAGTGTCAATAATCCATCCCTAAACTTGCGCTTACGCTTGGATAAGGTAGTGCAGGATGGCATCCTTGAACATGAATTTCAATATTATTCGACGTTTTCTGTTCCCAATAAGACCAGTATGGCCCAAGACTACTGGGGTTTTCATAACGGAGCAAGAAATAGCTATTACTTTATCCCCAGGAGTGATGAATTAACGCAAGTACCCATTGAAAATACGGCCAATCGGCTATCCTCCGCTTCGAGTGCCAAATTATTTAGCTTAAAACGCATTAAATATCCAACGGGAGGTTTTACGGATTTTGAGTATGAGTTGAACACCTTTACTGCCGATGGAAATGTTGCCTTGCCTGTACCTGCAACGGTAGAGTTAGATGCTGTTGCCAGGGCAGATAATCAGACAGAGTTTTTTGAATCTGCACCTTTTGACCCGGACCCTATTGGTAATATGGAACTTAAGTTCCAGTTTGCCATTTACGGCACAAGTCTGGAACCGAACGCTACAACCGGCTTGTACCCTCAAGGGCCTTTTAATTTTCAACAAGACGCGCGTTTGGCTTTAGTCAATGCCGATAATGGTCAAGAGCTTTTTTCGCGCACCTACAACTCGGAGGAAGCCGCACTACAATTTGAACAAACCGGGATGGCATTTTTTGATTGGTCGATAGATCTCAGTAGGCACCCCGATGTGAACAACTACATTTTGCGGGCTTATTTTGACGATCATGATAACACCTATTTTGGGCAAGCTCAAGTTATTCTTACCTGGCAAGAGGAGAGGGAAACCGGCACCGCTGCAGATCCCAAAGACTTTTCTATAGGAGGAGGATTACGCATAAGATCCATTACCGACTATACAGCTGATGGTATACGGGCCACCAAAAGAAATTACAATTACCATTACACTGAATTGGTGAACGGTATTGAGGTTGAAAAATCGTATGGTAAAATCAAAACCTTGCCCAACTACGATATTGACAAGGCGGCCATTTATAAATGGATAGATATAGACCTAAGTGATAGCGGCTATTGGGTACCTGAAAAGCAAGCACAAATTGTAGCCAGTGCTTCTTCAAAAAATTCATTTTCAAAGGATATGGGCAGCTATGTCGGCTATGACCAAGTTGAAATGACCTATGAAGATTTTGATGGAGATGATAATGGGAAGACCATTTTTAAGTTCTACAACTTTCAAGATTTTTTTGATGTCTATTCTGCCGCAAGTATTGAAAACATCGATGATTTTTACAAGTTCCCACCTGTTCGATTGCCCCATAACGGTCTGCTGATTTCGCAAGAAGATTATAAAAGAAATAGCAATGGGGATTATGTTTTGATAAGAAGCACCGCCAACCAACACGAGATCAATAACACTTCTGCCTCAAATTATGAATTGTACGATTTATTCTTGAATACAGATTATTTGTTGAGTGGTATTAAGGAGTATAACCAACCTTGGACGCAGGATGGGGTGGATGGTATTTCTTATGTATGTTTTCGCTTAAAATTTCAGTTTCACCCATATTTTTCAAATCGGGTGGAGCAAATTGGCCAAATAGAAACGGTATATGATGAAAATGGGCAGAACCCAGTCACCACCACTCAAGATATCTTTTACGATAACACAGTGCATTATATGCCCACTCGAACCCAAACGGTCGACAGCCAGGGCAACACCATAACCACCCAAACCTGGTACCCTGATGATATTGATCAGGCTTCAAGTATCGAGGGAGGAGCGTTTCAAGATTACACGGCAATCAACGCCTTACAAAATTCCGGGGCTTATCCCCGGGTTGGCCAGGCCATTCAAAGCCTTACGGTAAACAATGGTGAAAAATCCTTATCGCGGACTAACTTCTTGGATTGGGGAGGGGGTATTTACCAGCCGGAGAGTCAACAAACCTTAAAAGGCGATTTAACCACAAGCAATACGCTTCAAGACCGCTTACTGGCCTATGATTTTGATGAATTTGGTAATCCCTTGGAGTTTTCCCAGGACGGAGGCCCTGTCACCAGTTACATCTGGGGGCATAACAAAAAATATGTCGTAGCTATGATTGAAAATGCCAGCTATCAAACTATAGCAAATGCATTGGGCTTAAGTGTTGCCATGGTAAAGGCATTTGACGAAGATGATCTGGGTACCATTGAAGGGCTTCGTAACAGTTTCACCACAGCAATGGTAACTACCTATACCTATGATCCTTTAGTGGGGGTCACTACGATTACAGATCCACGTGGGTATACCATGAAGTATAGATATGACAACCTCAATCGCCTGATTGAAATAAAAGACGGGCAAGATCATATTGTCTCCGATTATAAGTACCACTACAAAGGACAAACCAACTAAAACCAAACAGACATCATGAAAAAATTTGTTTTCGCACTGTTACTTCTATGGACAACAAATGTTTTAGTTGGCCAAAACTGTCAGATTGTTTTTGTATCTCCAAACTCACATACTTTTCCAGCGAGCGGTGGAACCATCGATATCAGTGTACAGTACAGTACCACCCAATGTGAAGAGGCAATAAGTAATAAACCTTCTTGGATTACCACAGCTACCTTTTTAAACCGAAATACGCTGCGTTTGGTGGCAGCCAGTAATCCTGGTGGAGTTCGGAGCGGTAGTGTATTGATCACGGTGAATTCCGGAAATTCGTCCACTGTTAGTGTAAGTCAGGCCACAAGCGCTGTACCCCCGGGTACACCCTCGGTAACAGGAGACAGCCGCTGCGGCCCGGGTAGTGTAACCTTATCTGCAAGTCCCGGTAGTGGTGGTAATGCAATACGTTGGTATGAGAACAGTTCCGGTGGTTCACCTATTGGCACAAGCACCTCCTTGACCACATCAATTAATGCTACAAGAAATTATTACGCGGCAAGTTATAATACCACTACCCAATTGTATTCTTCCAGGGTTGCCGTATTGGCACAGGTGACCTCACCCCCTACTCCTTTTCTGGGTAGTGCACCTTCTGGCTGTAGTGGGGACACCGCAACGGGCTCAGCACAATCTTTAAGCTCAGATGGGGTAACCTCTCACATTTGGTATACAGCTTCGAGCGGTGGAAGCGTGGTCTCCGGGGTTGCGCAAAATACGGCACCAGGTTCTGGCTATTATATCTCATCATTGACCCGAACCATTACGGCTACTACCACTTATTATGTGGCTGCAGTTTGTAACGGATTGGAAAGCAGTACGCGAAGGGCAGTTACCTTTACCTTAGACAATGCTCCACAAATTACCATTGGCGTAAGTGGTGGTGCGCAAACCTCTTATTGCCCTGGAGAAACTGTCACTTTGTTGGCGCAAGGAGGGAGCAGCTACCAATGGCGAAGAGGTAGCGCTACAGGTACGGTTTTAAGTACGTCAACTTCTTTTGGGGTCACCGCCTCGGATACGTATTATTTAACGGGAACAAGAAGTTGTGGTTCTACTCAAACAAAATCGATTGTCATTTCTTTTGAAGCGCCTGCCACACCCTCCCAACCAACCATAACCAATAACTGTGGTAATACGGTATTGACCAAAACCAGCGCGCCAAGCGGATTTACCTATTACTGGCAAAATACTGCTGGCGGTACAGACACCTCAGCTGCGGCTTCTGCCCCGTCCATCACCCGAACCAGTGGATCCGTATATTACTTAAGAGCGCGAAACAATAGTACAGAATGTTGGGGTCCTGCTCGTACGGTAAACTACTCAGTGAATGCAGCACCGGCAGCACCAACCAATGTCAATGGTGACAGCCGTTGTGGTTCTGGGAGTGTAACCGTATCGGCAACCCCAGGTAGCGGGGGCAATACGATACGATGGTATACGTCTTCCTCCGGAGGTAGCCTTTTAGATACCGGTTCAAGTTTAACAAGAACCATCAGTCAGACTACAACATACTATGCAGAAAGTTATAATAGCACTACGCAGTGCGCTTCATCATCACGAGTTGCTGTAACTGCTTCGGTAACGGCTCCTCCTATCCCCGACCAAGTTGCAGGTTCGGGCTGTTCCGGAGAGTCGGGCGTAATATCAGCCAGATCTCCTGATGTGGATAACGTAACGGAACATAGGTGGTATACTGCTGCCTCAGGAGGGAGTCAGGTTACGGCAGGAGTGACCCAAAATACAGCGCCTGGTAGCGGTAACTACATTTCAACTTTGAGCAAGGTTTTTACTAGTACAGAAACCTATTATGTGGCTTCTGTCTGCAACGGAGTTGAAAGCACAACAAGAAGGGCCGTCACCTATACCGTTACAAGCGCTGCCAATATTACCATTGGGGTAAGCGGTGGGGCTCAACCCCAGTATTGTACCAATACGGTCACCTTGCTGGCGCAAGGGGGTAGTAATTATGAATGGCGGCAGGGAAGTGCAACAGGTAGTATCATAGGCTCGGGAACAACACTTGATGTTACCACTTCCGGAGAGTACTTTTTAACAGGAACCCGAGATTGTGGCTCAGCTCAGAGCACATCTATTGAGATCACATTTGCCAATTTAACCACCCCTACCATTCAAAGTATCGTTGAAAATTGTGGTCAAACCATAATTACCATGGACAGTGCGCCTAATGGGGAAGTATGGCATTGGCAGAGCTCAGCAGATGGTACAGAGCAGACTGCCGGATCAACAGATCAAACGCGTACGTTTACAGCGGACGAACCCCTATTTCTGCGAAGCAGGGCTGAGTTTACAGATTGCTGGGGACCTGCTATTGAAGTAGATCTGCAGGTAAAACTGGTGCCCAACGCTCCGGCGGCAAATGACTATACCCAATGCGGTAATGATCCGTTCGATTTGTTTGCTACTATGGATCCTAATGCCGATACCATTTATTGGTATGATGTTCCTACAGGGGGCACTCCTTTAGATGAAGGTACTTCGTATCGGGTGAACACCGTAGTAAATGGCACCACTTCCTACTATGTAGAAAGCTACAATAGCGTTACGGAATGTACTTCGGCCACCAGAACGGAGATTCAGGCGACTGTTCTGGCGGGTGAAAGACCAACAGCCCCAACGGGCCCCACGGTATATTTCTGTGAGGAAGGTACGGTGACCCTCACAGTTACACAGCCATCAACCGTTGACGAAATACGATGGTACGATGTTCAGACAGGACCAGGTACGGTGCTTGGAACAGGAACCACTTTTACCACACCCATAATTAACGAGACCACCACCTACTATGTCGAAGGTGTCAACACTACCTATGGGTGCACATCTAATCATAGAAGAGCCATATTTGCGGTTCGTTCCCAGGAGATTGTATGGTACTTAGATGAGGACCAGGACGGTTTGGGAGACCCGGCAAACCCAAGCGCTCCAAGCTGTAGCCAGCCGCAAGGGTATGTGGGCAATAATAATGATCTATGTCCTGAGATTTACTCACCCAGCAATAGCTGCTCATCAGACCCATTAGATCAGAACTATGTGTATACCAGAGTCTATCAAGAGCGCAGTACCACTACTATTGACCAAGGTTTCTTTACGGAAAATGATAATCTGATACAAGAAATTACCTATTTTGACGGTTTGGGGCGTGCCTTGCAGCAAATAGCGATTGACCAGTCTCCTCAAAAGAACGATATCGTTACCTTAATGGAATATGACGGCATTGGACGAATGAACCGAGAGTGGTTGCCCTACCCTACCACAGACGGCAATTTGGCCACCTTGAGACTGAGCCCAAAAAGCGGAACTTTGGCCTACTATAACCAGGCTAAATATGAAGATACCCAAAACCCCTTTTTAGAAAAAGGGTTTGAGATCTCTCCCTTGAACAGGGTAAAACAGCAGGCAGCTCCCGGTAATGATTGGGCCTTAGGTCAGGGACATGAAATCGACTTTGATTACGAGACCAATACCTTGGCTGATGCCATAAAGCAGTTGTCTGTAAATACCAATGTGGTTACGGAGAATGGAGTCATTACTTATGAGACTACCTTGGTAGAAGGTACAGAATACCCAGACGGGGAATTAATTAAAGCTGTAACCTATGACGAAAACCACTCCCCAGGTAGTAAAAACCATTCTACCGAGGAGTTTACAGACAAAGAAGGCAATATGGTGTTAAAACGCACCTACGCTGATGTTGATGGCAGCAGCGAGGTGGCCCATGATACCTATTACGTCTATGATGATTTTGGCAATCTTAGCTTTGTGTTGCCGCCCAAAATTGATGTCACTAATGGGGTATCACCGGTTGAGTTAAACGAATTGGGGTATCAATATACCTATGATCGCCGAAATCGTTTGGTGGTTAAAAAACTACCGGGCAAGGGCGAGGAGTATATTATCTATAACAGTTTAGACCAGCCCATTGTGACCCAAGATGCCAACCAACGCTTACAAAATGAATGGCTGTTTACTAAATATGATGCTTTTGGCCGTGCGGCCATTACAGGTAAGATGGAAAGGGCTTTGAACCGCACACAGATTCAAAATGAGGTCAATACCAGCCCAAATGAGCTTTGGGTAACTCAATACACTTCAAACAGCACCACGTCTCATGGTGGGGCGACTTATTATTACAATAATAACGGCTACCCAAACAGTGGCATTACCGAAATTTTGACCATTAACTATTACGATGCCTATAAAGACATGCCTAGTGGAGCACCCTCTTCGGTAACGCTTTTGGGCAGTATCCCATCCGAAACAAGTGCTACTAATGTGCAGGGCTTGCCTACCGTAAGCAGGGTAAGGGTATTGGATGTAACGCCAGCACAATGGATCAATACGGTGAGCTACTACGACGACAAGGGCAGGGTAATTTATACCTATAGCGAGAATGAATATTTGGGCACAGTTGACCAAGTGGAATCCCAATTGGACTTCGTGGGCCGGCCCCTGAAAGTGCGGACCACCCATACCCGTAGTGGCAACACTATTGTGACCATTGATAATTTCACCTACGATCATGTAGGCCGTTTATTGTCGCAGACCCAATGTATTGGTGACGAGACTTTAGGCACTAGTTGCTCGACTAATGGTGGTTCGGCACCAGTGGATCTCATCATTGAAAATGAAACGGTGACCACAGATCGTGTAGCTACCCTGAGTATTACAACTCGCCCGGTAACCACCATCAGCGGCACGGTTACTTTACAGGTTGATCCTAATGCCACAGGCGGCGGCACAAGTACGGGCACAGAGTTGATTGTATTTAACGCCTATGACGAACTAGGCCAATTAGAGGATAAAAAGGTAGGAGGCACTCCTGAAAACAGCTATGCAACCACTACAGGCTTGCAAGAAGTGGATTATGAGTACAACGTACGGGGCTGGTTGACGGATATTAACAACGTAAATAATTTGACGCAAGCTGCAGGTCCAGACGATTTGTTTGCCTTCAGAATACGATACAACGACCCTCAGAACTTTGGTGGTAACGAAAACCCAGCGGCCCTCTTTAACGGTAATATTTCGCAGACGTTTTGGAACACGGCCAGTGTCAACACCACAGCCAACCCCGTAAGTACGCGTTATTCTTACAATTACGATGGCATGAACCGTATCACGGCGGCATTTGATAACACCGATCATTATAGCGTGCCTTTAGTTGAATATGATAAGAATGGTAATATAGAACGCCTGGCAAGGCGTGGGGCTATTAACATTGGTGCTACCTCTTTTAACGCTATGGATGACCTGACCTACAATTACGATGCGGGTAACAAATTGCTTAAGATTGATGAAATTAGCACGAAGTCCTTTGGCTTTGCATCAAGTTATACAGGTACAGCCAATCAGTATGATTATGATGATAATGGAAATCTAACGATGGACTTAAATAAGAATATTTCGTTGGACGGTATAGCTTACAACCATCTGAATTTGCCTACTGGCATCAATATCAATGGAGGGACCATTTCGTATGTATACGATGCAACAGGAATGAAGCTGGAAAAAGAAGCGAATGATGCCGGTTCCACTACAACAACTTCATATGCCGGCAATTATATCTATGAAAACAGTACCTTGCGACTGTTCTCACATCCCGAGGGTTACGTCGAGCCTGATGGAAATGGTGGATATGATTATATATATTCTTACCTTGATCACCTCGGAAATGTGCGTTTGAGTTACAGCGACCTTGATGAAAACGGTTCTATAGATGCGAGTACTGAGATTTTACAAGAACGAAATTTTTACCCCTTTGGCCTTGAACATCGTGGATACAATAATGTAGTTGTTGGTACTGAAAGTAAATACAAGACTTTTCAGAGTCAAGAGAAACACGATGAACTCGGCCTGAACTGGCTATCTTTTAAATATCGCTTTTACGACCCTGCTACGGCACGTTTCTTTAATGTTGACCCCTTGGCTGAAGACTATGTTTATAACGGGGTTTACAATTTTGCAGAAAATAGGGTGATTGATGGTGTTGAACTCGAAGGTCTTGAATGGAAGAGTGTAAAAGATGAAGACGGAAATATAACATTACAGTTAACAGTCCAACTATACAATGATGCAGGTTTATCTGATAAAGAATTGACAAAATTAAAAGAAAGCATCACCGAACAGTTTGCGGAATCCTTTAGTAATGAAGACGAAAATATTACAGCCGAATTAGTCATTGAAGATACTGCCAAGGCTGAAGGAGATTTTCTTGTAACCTTAAATTCTCAAACATCTACGCCTGTTAAAGACAAAGACGGTAAGGTAGTAGCGAAAAAATTTCGAGGTGGTAAGGCCGGAGCTTTAGGAAAAACACAAAAAAATGATTTTGAAGTAACTGCCAAAAAGGATGGGACGAAAAGAAGTAATTCTGATATAGCAAGAAGTTTCTCTCACGAAGCCGGACATACAGCAGGTTTACGCCATCCTTGGAGTAAGAAACAAGATATTGCAGATGCAAAACAAGGAGGTGAGGGAGTTACTGCGAAAACAATAAGGAAAAACTTGATGAACACGGGAGCCAATCCTGTAAAAGCTAATAGGTCGAGTTCTGGAACAACATTGACCAAAGGTCAATTAAAAAGTGTTGATAAATTGATTAGAAGTCAACAATAATAAACGAGATGAAAATATATATCCAGTTGTTATTTTTCTCATTATTAGCTTCTTGCGGCGGAACGAAAGTTGAAACTGTTAAAAGTCAAGAATGTAATAGCGAAGTAAAAATAACCAGGTATAAAACAGGCTTTGGGTTTTCAAGAGGTGAAGGCAAATTAGCAGAAAAAGGGAAGCACTTTTATGTATATTTTACTGATAGTTATGAGAATGACAAAATACAAGCTTATATAAATGAGAAATCTCTATTTGATGAAACTCTTACTACAGACGAATCTTTAGGAACAACCGAAAAAGGGTTTTACTATAAATACGGAGAAGATAAAAGCCCAGTGGTTTTAAAAGTGATTAAGAACGGGAAAAACTGTTTTGACATAACTTTAGATAAGAGATTTAGACAGTTATTTGTTTATTCCAACGAAAATAAATGGGAAGTCATTTACGACAATATATATCCGTTATACGAATAACTAAATTGAAACCGCCCAAGTGGCGGTTTTTTTTTCGGGGGGTTTTTAGGAAAGGGGGGGTTTATTAACAAAAACAAAAAGGAAAAATTTAAAAAGTTCCTTGTTTGTAAAGGCAAAACCAACCTCAATGCCCCCTTTTTTTTGTTTTTAAATAAAAGTTATCTGCCACTGCCTTATTACA
>JBFOLQ010000495.1:0-6059 GCA_040830145.1 Flavobacteriaceae bacterium
AGCATACCCCGAAAAAAATGATGGCTAACAACCAAAAACCTATATAATGTTTTCTGGCCTTGGGCATTAATGAATCATCCGCAAATTAATCACCTCCTGATTGGTCAAAAAACGCCAATGCCCTCTCGGTAAATCTTTTTTGGTAAGACCGGCGAAGACCACCCTATCCAGTTTGGTGACCCTATACCCCAAATGTGCAAAAATCCTGCGTACAATACGGTTTCGGCCTGAGTGTATTTGAACCCCCACTTCCTTTTTTGTACCTCCGTGTACATAATCGACTTCGTCGACTTCCACAGGGCCGTCCTCCAAATGAAGTCCCTCCCTAATTTTTCGAAGGTCGGCGACCGTCATATTTTTATCCAAATACACATGATAGATTTTCCGTACCCCATGGGTGGGGTGGGCCAATCTTTTTGCCAAGTCACCGTCATTGGTGAACAACAACAGACCCGTGGTATTTCGGTCCAGGCGCCCTACGGGATACAAACGGTTATTGGACGCATTGGAAATCAGTTCCATCACTGTTCTACGGCCCTTTTCATCACTGGTGGTGGTGATAAAGTTCTTGGGCTTGTTCAACAGCACATATTCCTTTTTCTCCGGTGTGAGCAACCGCCCTTCAAAACGCACCTCATCATGGGGGCCTACCTTATGCCCCATTTCAGACACCACCTTTCCGTTGACCATCACGCTTCCAGCAGCGATATAGGTATCGGCCTCCCGCCGGGAACAAATACCCGCATTGGCAATGTATCTGTTCAAACGGATGCGTTCTGGGTTCTGCTGTTTTTTGGGAGCCTCCCTTTTAGGGCCCTGCTCCCTCCCCTTGGATGTACGGGGCTTGGAAAAATTTTTCTTCCTGGGGCCCTTAGACCGTCGGGGGGACGTATGGCCTCTCTTTTGGGTATTGTCTGATTTCGACATCAGTCATGGATTTTGGACAAAGGTAGTGATACTGGTGGTAAGATGGGAGTGCACCCCACAAGTGGGAAACGAAATGTTGCTACTTAGCCCATAGGAATAATATTGTTAAAATGAATGTGGTTTTACCCTGAAATCAATACTTCCGTTTACCGTATTAGGTACAGTACGTCATTTGAGCTTAAGCCAGAGAATATTAAGGGTATAACCCACTGACAATTCGCCACTCAGAGAGAATATCTAAAGCACTTATTATGAATAGCATCGGCATTGACCTATCCAGAGAGAAATTTGACGTAAGCCATGTTCTAGTAGATGAAGAGAAAAAAAGAATTGAGGGAAAACCGTACTTTCTTACAATGAACAATATGTCCAACAAACTTTTGAGAACGGTCTACGGGGTTGTACAAAATGGAAAACCATATGATAAGAACCAGACATACAACGATCAAAAAAAATGGTCGGCCCCAATACCCCCGCATTGATTTTAAATACGCTGCAAAAGGATATATAATGAAATCACTAAAAGCACTAAATTGAATTGCCAAATTGTTTACTTTGTTCGAAGCCATGACCGGTTGAAACCGGTTGTTGTAACAAGAAATTTCAATAAATGTATTGAATATGAAAAAGATAGCTATTACTGGCAGTAGTGGGCGAATAGGACGTTCTTTGCACTGGAAGCTTTGTCGAGATTATGAGGTCATGGGGATTGACATTTCCCCATCTTCGGCAACTTCCCTAATTAGTGATATAAGAGACTACGATAAATTGCTACGCACATTTGAGGGAGTGGACACTATATTCCATTCAGCCGCTTTACACGCACCTCATGTAGGAATAGTTCCCGACAGAACATTCTATGAAATCAATGTGGATGCCACAGAAAAAATTTGTAGAGCAGCATTGGAGGTTGGGGTTCCACATATAGTATTTACCAGCACGACGGCCTTATATGGATATGCCAACTCTGATGGAGAAAAGGCAGTTTGGATAAACCAGAATACCGTTCCCCAACCTAGAACCATCTATCATAAAACAAAGCTCGAAGCAGAAAGATTATTGGAGGAATACTCAGGCGAGAAACTATCAATAAGCGTTATGCGAATGTCAAGATGCTTTCCAGAGCCAGCAAATCTGATGGCGGTTTACAGGCTTCATAGAGGCATCGATTATCGAGATGTAGCAGATGCCCATATTTTGGCCGGGCAACTAAAAGAGAAAAAGATTTTTGACATTTTCATTGTTTCAGGAAAAACACCCTTTCTTAAATCAGATTGTTACATGCTTCATGAAAATCCAGAATCCGTTATTCATGAACGAAATCCACTTTTTGCGAAAGAATTCGATAATAGAGGTTGGAAGTACCCCGATTCAATTGATCGTGTCTACGATTCATCTTATTCAGAGAGTACATTGGGATGGATTCCAAAAAGAGGACCCTTTGATGTCTTCAAGAAGTTCGATAATGAGAACTTTGAAGTTTTGCCCCCTTCATAATATTGACGTAAACTTAAAAATAAATGGGAGCGAACAACAAATTGGATATTCCCTGCTTATGAAACACATCAGTCTTGTGATGATTACAAAAAAATGGTTTTCAACTGGGCATATAAAAGTACTGAACGGGAATTCCAGATTCCGCTTGGCCCATGGCATCATATGCGGTTCAATACCAAATCCACATCAATCAATAATATACTGAACACCCCAGCCACGATGATAAACTTAAGGATGTTATGAAGGCCTACATAATGCAGCTTGCTATGGGCTTTCCACAATAGGGTCACAAACAATACCAAGAGCCCCACAGCAGCAATAAAATAAAGGTACATATACCCCACATCAAAATAGAGGATAAGGAGTAGAGCGGGAATTAAGGTAAGGACCATAATGATGGTCACAAGTACCTTGGAGGTCCTTATTCCGTGTAAAATGGGGATCGTTCTATATCCCTGTGCCATGTCCCCGGCCATATTTTCAAGGTCCTTGACCATTTCCCGGGCCAAGATGACCAAAAACAAAAAAACGGCATGGACAAAAATGACGGCATCAAAATTCTTGTAGTACACAAAAACCACAAAAAAAGGGGCAATGGCCAAGGTTGCCGAAACCAAATTGCCCATAAATGGAATGCGTTTCAACTTGTGTGAATACAGCCAAATTCCAAAAATATAGGATGAAAAAAAGAGCACCGCCTTGAACGAGATATAACTTGCCACAAAAACGGCCAACAGATTGAGGACAAAATAGGTGGTCAATTTGAACCGTTGGCTTACCAAGCGGTCCAACAGGCTCTTCGTAGGCTTGTTGATCAAATCCTTTTCGGCATCGTAAAAGTTGTTGATAATGTACCCTGCCGCTATCACCAAGGCCGATGCTACCACTATCAAAAAAAGGTTGAGGTCAAATACGACCTTTCGCAAAGGCAAATGGGGCGCCAAAATGTACACGGAAGCCAAGTATTGGGCCAAGGTTATCATAAGGATATTGTATCCCCTGACCACTGAAAACAGGCTCAATAATTTGAAAAGGTAGAACCTGGTCCGTCTGTTGAACATGATTTAGAAGTTGTACACCACTTCCAATGTATGGCCGTGCAGGGCCTTACGCGCCTTTTCAATATCCTCGGTGAACCCCAGAATATATCCTCCGCCCCCCGATCCGCAGAGTTTAAGATAATAATCATTGGTTTCAATTCCCTTTTGCCAAAGGGCGTGGAACTTGGCGGGAATCATAGGCTTAAAATGGTCCAACACCACATGGGAGAGCTGCTTTACATGCCCAAAGAGTGACTTGATATCACCATTGATAAAATACTCAACACAGGCATCGGTATGTTTGATAAACCGCTCCTTGACAACCTTACGGAAGCCCTCCTGTTTCATCTTTTCCATGAAAATCTGAACCATGGGTGCTGTTTCCCCTGTCATGCCACTATCCAATAGAAAAACGGCCCCTTTTCCCACTTTGTTTTGTGAGGGCAGACTGGTAGATTCTATATTATCCTGAGAGTTGATAAGGATGGGAAGACTCAAATAACTGTTCAAGGGATCCAAGCCAGAGGATTTTCCATGGAAAAAGGACTCCATTTTTCCAAAAATGGCCTTCAGTCGCAATAGCTTTTCACGGGTAAGGTTCTCCAAAACGGTTATCCTGTCCAACGCATATTTATCATATACCGCTGCCACTAGGGCCCCACTACTGCCTATGCCATATCCTTGGGGAATGGAGCTATCAAAATACATTCCAGCATCCACATCCCGCCCCATGGCCTCAAAATCAAAGGAAACCAAGTGGGGATTCCCTTGTTGCATTTCCTTCAAATAAGAGACAAATCCCTTAAGGTGGGCATTCGATTCCTTGGCCCCTTCAGAGGGATTTGCATCCATTTTCAAGGCTCCCTTGAAAAAATTATACGGTATGGAAAGTCCTTTGGAATCCTTAATGATCCCATACTCACCAAAGAGCAATATTTTGGAATAAAACAATGGACCTTTCATACGATTGACCTGATAGTATAGAACGCAAAGATAGGCATTCCTAGTATACGTCGCCCCAAATGCCCCGCTGTTACACTTTTTTGGCTCCCAGCCCTACCCGATCGCAGATATGGTGCCCTTCTTCACAGTAGGCCAACAAAGTATCCTTTACAAAACCATATACCCCCTCTTTTTCATCCTCGGGATAGAGGAGATGCACATTGGCCCCCGCATCCAAGGTAAAGCACACATGGGCGTTGGTTTCCCGCCTAAACTCCCAAATGGCATTGATAATGGCCAGGGTATTGGGTTTCATCACCAAAAAATAAGGCGTACTGGTCATCATCATGGCATGTAGCGTAAGTGCCTCTGATTCCACTATTCCCATAAATTCCCTTAGATTCCCTTCCTTTAAGATGGGTTGTAGTCTTGTCAAATTTTCGCCCGCCTGTGAAAAGCGTTGTTCGGCAAATGGGTGGCCTTCCATAAGACCATGCCCGGCAGTACTGCTCACTTGTTTTTGCCCCTTGTGAACCAACAAAATGGTATCGTGATAGGTTTTAAAGACTGGATGTACGTCATAGGGATACGCCGTACCATAAAAATCAGAGCTCCCCTCAATCTCCTTATGGTTTCCCCACACCACCAAAGAATCCCTGATACTCCTACAGGCACTGCCCGATCCCAAACGGGCCAAATAGGACGCTTTCCCATAAAAATAAGTATCCGACATTTCTGGCTTCAGCTGCCTTTCAAAATCCATCAAACAAAGGGCCAAGGCGGCCATACCACTGGCGGAAGAGGCAATTCCGCTACTGTGGGGAAACGAATTTTGGGTCTCAATGACCATATGGTACTCCGATAAAAAGGGTAGGTATGCCCCAATCCGTTCAAAGAACGCTTGGATCTTGGGCCTAAACGCTTCGCTGGAAGTCCCTTCAAAAATCACTTCATAGGAAAATCTTTCCCCCGATTTTTTTTCTTCCAACGTCAGAGCCGTAGTGGTGGCACAGGCATCCAATGTAAAGCTAATGGAAGGGTTCATAGGTAACTGTGGTTCCCGCTTGCCCCAATATTTGACCAATGCTATATTGCTGGGTGCACGCCAGCCCGCCTTTTTATGTATAATTTTCCCTGAATAGGTCTTGGGAAGAAAATCAGCTTCGGTCATGAACGGCCATTTTATGCAAAGATACTTTTTGGAACGACCTGGTGTGTCATCACATCATTAAAAAGTCAGTTTGTACCGTGTGGTCAGCGCATCATTTCATGTGAAGTCTCAGTAGCGCCAAACTCTAGCTGGCCATTTCAATCAGTTTTTGCATGGTCTGATAATTGCGGGCCGTGGTCGTTACCTTTAATTTTCGTTCCACCAGATTATTATTGAGTTTGGCCTTCCCCATTCCCTTCTTGCAAAGAAGGTATAGGCATTTCCCCTTGATAGAAAACACTTCTGATTCATATTGCTCCGATTCAAACGCGATGACCCGTTCTTTTTCGGGTGGTTGATACAAAAGCACAAAGTAGACCCGTTTTTCACTGATGTCCACCGAATCTTGGTAGGGATTGGTCTGAAAAATAGTTATAAAATCCACAAGGGGTACGGCCAAGGTGGGGACATCAAACCCATATACCTCCTTTATACCCTCCTGG
>JBFOLQ010000496.1:0-6701 GCA_040830145.1 Flavobacteriaceae bacterium
ATATCCTTCCAAGGCTTCCTTGATGGCCCCCAGGGCCACGTTAAAATACTTTCCGATCAATACAGCGGCACAACAATTGGTGAAATTGTACTGCCCTATCAATTGGGTATTGATAAGGCTGCCCTCTGCTTCCAGGGAGACATACGCACTCCCTTTTCTGGGTTTTATGATATAGTATTGGTGATTTTCCTGACTGAACCCATACTTATGGATATAAGTGCCCAATCTGCTTTGTTGAATGGGGTCGTCGGCATTCAGAAAAAGTGATTTTTTATGGGCGATGAGATGGTCGTATAGCTCGCTTTTTCCCTCAATGACCCCTTCCTCACTTCCGAACCCCTCTAAATGGGCCTTCCCAAAGTTGGTGATATACCCATAATCGGGTTGGGCAATGGAGCACAGGAATGCGATTTCCCGTTTGTGGTTGGCCCCCATTTCCACTACGGCCATTTCCGTATCCTGTTGAATGGTCAAAAGGGTGAGGGGAACCCCAATATGGTTGTTGAGGTTACCCTTGGTGGCAATGGTCCTATATTTTTTGGCCAGGACGGCGTGTATGAGCTCCTTGGTCGTGGTTTTGCCATTACTTCCCGTTAGGGCCACGATCTTGGCATTGCATTGTTGGCGATGGTAGGTGGCCAATTCCTGTAAGGCCCTTAAACTGTCCTCTACCAAGAGCGCCCTTGGGTGCGAGGCGTGTGCCCCATTGTCGACCACCGCGTATTTGGCGCCTTTTTCCAGGGCCTCCATGGCATATTCATTTCCGTCAAAATTATCGCCCTTTAGGGCAAAGAAGAGGCAGTTATCAGTAATCTTGCGGGTGTCGGTGCAAACTTGGGACGACTGTAAAAAAAGTGGGTACAGTTGATCAATTGTCATGGGCCGAAGATAAAAAAAGTCCCGACACTAGGTCGGGACTTGAATGCTTTAGTCTTCCAAAATTAAATCCTTTATTTTGCCTTTTTGCCCCTCGGGGTCTTATTTTTGGCCTTTGACTTGGAGCCTACCCGTGACATGGCGCACCTAAAGCCAACATAGTCCGTGGCCATATACTGTGGCAAATACCTTCTTTGGGCTGGGTCTAACCAATAGGCCCTATCTCTCCAGGAACCACCCTTGAATACCCGAACCTCGTCGTTGATCAAGGAAGTCCTATTGTTGGATTTGTCGTATTGACGAATGAGGTTACCGGCAGAATCACGCTCCACCTGATGTTTGGGGGCATCGTACATCTTACGGGTTTCCTCCTCATCGCTGAACTTATCAAAGAAACGGGATGACCCGGCATCACCGTCGCGGTAACCACGGTTATCACTCTTGTCAAAATTGGTCCTTAAATAGGTTTCCTGGTCATCTACGGGAACCATCTTGATCTCTCCTGGTAAATTCACGGCAACAATCTTTCCGTTGGGTAAGGTATCATACACAATGGAATCACGTAATACTTTTACTTTTCCGTCCTCACCGATGGCGGTCTTCATATAGATATTACCACGGTAGTAGTTGAAATCACTGATCTCATCATCCACGATGGGGCGGTATACATCCGAAACCCATTCGGCCACGTTTCCGGCCATATCATAAAGACCTAGGTCATTGGGCTTATAGGACATGACGGGAGCGGTGATATCGGCACCGTCGTCTGACCATCCCGCTATTCCACCGTAATCACCTTTACCTTGCTTAAAGTTGGCCAATTGATCCCCACGGCCCACACGGGCACCATTTCGGGTGTAATCACCTTCCCATGGGTATTTTTTTCTACCCCTGTAGTTGTTGTATTCCCGTGTCCCTTGATTGGCCTGGGCCGCATATTCCCACTCGGTCTCGGTGGGGAGTCGGTATTCGGGAGTGATAACGCCACTGCTTCGCTTGGCATATACATTGGTACTGTCCTTTTTTGCCTTTCCCTGTAAGGAATCTATTTGGCCGTTGTAAACGGACTCAGGACGGTTCAAGTAGGCCTCCGTACTGAAGGAACCCCCTACCTCGCCGTTCATGGCCTTATACTTGGCATCCTCGGAAAGATAGCCTTCCCTTTCCAAAAGAACCTCGTTCACACGATCGGTACGCCACTCGGCAAATTGGGTGGCCTGTACCCAGTTAACGCCCACAACAGGATATTCTGCGTACGCGGGGTGGCGCAAATAGTTATTGGTCATGGTCTCATTAAAGCCCAATCGATTTCTCCATACCAGGGTATCCGGTAGGGCACCCGTATAAATATTGGTGTACTTGGGGTTTTCTGGTGGGTAGACCGCCTTTATATAATCCAAGTATTCCAAGTACATGAGGTTGGTCACCTCCGTCTCATCCATATAAAAGGACTGAACGTGCTGCGCGGTGGGCGTGTTGTTCCAATCGTGCATCACATCGTCCTGTACCTTTCCTTTGGTGAAGGTACCGCCCTCAATAAAGACAAGACCGGGAGCGGTCTCCTGCTCCTTGAAATCAGTATTGTACTGGAATCCGCCATCTTTTGCATTGATTTTCCAGCCGGTAGCCCTTGATACATCCTTTGAGGATCCGGACTTCTTACAACTCGTCATTGTAAAACCACCTGCAATCACCGTGAGGGAAAGTGTGACTTTTAAAAACGTATTCTTCATAATTGGGACTTAGGTCAAAATAGTCAAACTGCGGGTAAAGCAGCCTTTTTTGATATGTTTTGGTTATGTTTTCGGCTTATTAAACGATGTTTTCACCATAATATTTTGCTTCCACAAAAAATATTGTCCCCCCAAGCCATTGGGGATTTTGACGGTCACTTTCAATGTATAACGGGCCACTGGGCTAAAATAGTATGGCGTATCCTTGAAATCTACCCTATTGGCGGTGCGGTCACTGGGGAATATGGCTTCTTGTACCTTATATTTTAAAAAAGTTAACATATGGCACACGATATTTCCAAAACGTCCGTTTAGCATGTAATACAACTATTTTTTTTTGGTTTATACCTTTTTTTTAAAAGCTTTGACCACGAATTCCTTAGACTATATTAAATGAAAAAAATTTCGTTCTTCTTTTTGTTGGCGCTTTGTGTGAAGATACATGCACAGGATGACCAAAGGGTGATTACCACTGCCGTACCGTTTTTGACCATTGCTGCGGATGCAAGATCTGCGGGAATGGGTGATATGGGCGTAGCCACCTCCTGGGACGCTTTTTCACAGCAATGGAACCCCGCCAAATATGCTTTTGCGGAACGTCAGATGGGTTTGGGCGCCAGTTATACGCCCTATTTGGAAAGTGTAATTACGGACATTGCACTCTTAAACGCCAACTTTTTTAATAAACTAAACGATAATAGTGCCTTTGCCATAGGGGTACGTTACTTTACCTTGGGTGAAATAGAGCTCAGGCAATTTGCGAACGATCCCGGAACCTTGGCCAAACCCAATGAGTTGGCTTTGGATGGTACCTACTCCCTTAAACTGAGCCCCACCTTTTCAATGGCCGTGGGCGGTAGGTTCATCAGTTCAAACCTTAAATTGCCACAGAGCAATGACGACACCCGGGCGGCCAATTCGTTCGCCGTGGATGTGGCAGGTTACTACCGTTCAAGGGAAGTGGCCTATAACAGCTTTGACGGGCGTTGGAGGGGCGGATTCAACCTTTCCAATTTGGGGGGGAAGATCAAGTACGATAACCAAGGCCAGGAGAATTTTTTGCCCACCAACTTGAAGTTTGGGGTAGGCTTTGACTTTATCCTGGACCAGGACAACGTGTTGGGCCTTACTACGGAGTTCAACAAACTGTTGGTGCCAACCCCCCAGGATTTCAATAACGATGGGGTCGTTGATGCCACCGATAATGATGAATACCAGCAAATAGGCTTTTTTGAGGGAATCTTTAAATCCTTTGGCGATGCCCCGGATGGATTTGGGGAGGAGATTAAGGAGTTCACGTGGGCCTTGGGTGCCGAGTATACGTACCAAGACCAGTTTATGTTCCGTACAGGCTATTTCAACGAAAGCGTGGAAAAGGGATCTAGAAAGTTCTTTACCCTGGGAGCGGGCTTTGATTTTAAGACGGCCAAGGTAGATCTATCCTATCTGTTCTCAACGTCCCAGGTAAGAAACCCCCTGGAAAATACCCTGCGGATCTCACTTTCATTCAATATAGGAAGTGAATATTACAATGACTAAGTAAAACCAATAGGTCAAGATAGTATGAACCGTCTGTCCCGAAAATACGTTGGGGCAAGACGGTTTTTTTATGGGGATTTTTCCCGTAAATTGTCACCACCCATACATTTCTTAATGGAAGTACAGCACATTTATACGGTAAAACCACATCCGTATATCCCAAAAAGGACGAGATGGGGGATTGGTTTTGCCATGGGGCCAACCCAAGGATAGGTCCATTGGGGTGTTCTCCATGAATTTTCAAAATTTGAACGTGTGAAAAAAATTAATGTATCCTTTGAGCTGCACACTTTTGCTTCCCTGGAGGCACTTCCCCATGGGGATAAAAATCTGATGGAAAAGGCCATTGGGGCTAGGAAAGGGGCATATGCCCCCTATTCAAATTTTCAGGTGGGTGCCGCTGTGCTCCTGCGCAATGGGGCGGTGGTAATTGGCAGCAATCAGGAAAACGCCAGTTATCCCAGTGGGCTCTGTGCTGAGCGGGTGGCCATATTTCAGGCTGGGGCCCTGTATCCGGGTGAACCTGTGGTGTCCTTGGCCATTAGTGCTGCCTCCGCAGAGTATACGGTTACGGAGGCCATTGCCCCTTGTGGGAGTTGCCGCCAATCCATTTCGGAGTACGAGGTACGGCAAGCTAGCCCCATCTCCATTCTTTTTATGGGGGAGACGGGAGTGGTGTTCAAGTGTGGCTCTGTGGCCGATCTTCTCCCCCTAGCGTTTAAAAATTCACATTTGAAGGGGTAAATCATTGCCCAAAAAGGAATTTTTTCGTGCTTTTTTAATGCTCCATTATGCTTATTTTCAATTTGGGGCCTTTTCTTTTTCCGATTCATTTATATGCGTATTTTTGTTTTTTCCGATTCCGTCCATATACCTTAGGGAATCGGTCATTATTTGCCCCAAGAGGGGTTGGACGAAACAATTTTGGAATATGAAGAAAATCACCAAGGAAACCTACCTTAAGTGGTACGAGGACATGCTCTTTTGGCGCAAGTTTGAGGACAAGCTCGCCGCTGTGTACATACAACAGAAGGTGAGGGGCTTTCTACATCTTTACAATGGCCAGGAAGCCGTACTGGCCGGTTCATTGCATGCGATGGACCTCACCAAGGACCGCATGATCACCGCGTATAGAAACCACGTACAGCCCATAGGTATGGGGGTAGACCCCAAGAAGGTGATGGCCGAGCTATTTGGTAAGGTCACAGGTACCTCAAAGGGTATGGGGGGATCCATGCACATCTTTTCCAAGGAACACCGTTTTTATGGCGGCCATGGTATCGTGGGCGGACAGATTCCCTTGGGCACGGGCATGGCCTTTGGTGACAAATATTTTAAACGGGATGGTGTGACCCTTTGTTATATGGGTGACGGCGCGGTACGGCAAGGTGCATTGCATGAGAGTTTTAATCTGGCCATGCTGTGGCAGCTCCCGGTGGTCTATATTTGTGAGAACAATGGCTACGCAATGGGGACCTCAGTGGCGCGTACGTCCCATTCAACGGAAATATGGAAATTGGGCCTTGGCTACGAAATGCCCTGTGGCCCTGTTGATGGAATGGACCCTGTGACCGTGGCAAAGGAAGTGAACAAGGCCGTTGAAAGGGCCCGAAGGGGTGATGGTCCCACTTTCCTTGAAATGAAGACGTACCGTTATCGTGGACACTCCATGTCAGACGCCCAGCACTATCGTACCAAGGAAGAGGTAGAGGAATACAAGAAAATTGACCCCATTACCCAAGTACGTGAAGTCATTATAAAGAATGAGTATGCCTCTGATGATGAGATTGCCGCGATTGATAAGCGGGTAAAGGACATGGTCAAGGAGTGCGAGAAATTTGCCGAGGAATCAGAATTCCCTCCGTTGGAACAATTGTACGACGTGGTCTATGAGCAAGAGGATTTTCCATTTGTGCAACATAAATTGTAAAAGATGGCTGAAGTAATCAATATGCCCCGTTTAAGTGATACCATGGAAGAGGGGACCGTGGCCAAATGGTTGAAAAAAGTGGGGGACAAGGTCGAGGAAGGTGATATCCTGGCCGAGATAGAGACGGATAAGGCCACCATGGAATTTGAATCCTTTCACGAAGGGACCCTATTGCACATTGGCATAGAAGAGGGGGACGGGGCCCCGGTCGATGCACTCTTGGCCATCATTGGGGAAGAGGGAGAGGACATATCCTCCCTTTTGGGAGGAAACGGAGCTGCTCCGAATGAGACGCCCGAACCAGCATCCGAACCAGCACCCGAAAACAAGGAAAGTGAACAAACCGAGGAAAGCAGTGAAGTCCCTGCGACTTCGGAAGTGCCCGAAGGGGTAGAGATCATTACCATGCCGCGCTTGAGCGATACCATGGAAGAGGGTACGGTGGCCTCCTGGCTCAAAAAAGAGGGAGATGCCGTTGAAGAGGGGGATATTCTGGCCGAGATCGAAACGGACAAGGCCACTATGGAGTTTGAATCCTTCTATTCCGGTACCCTTCTACATATAGGCCTACAGGAAGGGGAAAGTGCCCCGGTGGATTCCATATTGGCCGTTATAGGCCCCGA
>JBFOLQ010000497.1:0-3947 GCA_040830145.1 Flavobacteriaceae bacterium
GATTAAAGCGGTCATGGATGATGAAGAAAGTCAAATAGATGGTTTTTTGGCCGCAGGACATGTATGCACCATTATGGGAAATGCGGAGTACCATCCGTTATCAAACTTGTACAAGGTTCCCATTGTAGTAACGGGTTTTGAACCTTTGGACGTACTGCAGGGGATTCTTATGGTCATCAGACAATTGGAACAAAGTGAGTCCAAGGTGGAGAACCAATATGCCAGGATTGTCCGTGAGCAAGGAAATCCGGATGCCCAGAGTGTCATTTTTGAGGTTTTTGATATTCAACACCAAACATGGAGAGGCATAGGCGAAATCCCAGATAGTGGGTATGCCGTAAAGGAAAAATATGCTGATTTTGATGCGAATAGGAAATTCAACATTGACATTGTGGAAGCTCCTGAAAATCCAGAATGTATTTCGGGCATGATTATGAAGGGCATTAAAAAACCTTATGAATGTGCCCAATTTGGAAAAAAATGCAAGCCATCCAACCCCTTGGGGGCCCCAATGGTCAGTAGTGAGGGGGCTTGTGCCGCATATTATCATTTTTCGGGAAAAGTAGAGGCTTGATGAAATTGTTGTAAGGGACCTAGAGGGTCTAGTATAAAGGAACATGGTTAAGGAAAATAAGAAGATACAGTTACAGTGCCCCATGCCAAAACTCGATTTTGAAGTAATCACCCTGGGGCATGGCAGTGGTGGACTTTTGACAAACAAACTACTTGATAGCGGGGTATTTGATCTTTTGCAAAACGATATTTTGAACGAGCGCCATGATGGGGCCTTTTTGGAACTGAATGGCCCTACCGCTTTTTCCACGGATAGTTTTTTGGTATCACCCCTTTTTTTTCCTGGGGGCAATATTGGGGAATTGGCCGTCAATGGCACTGTGAACGACCTTGCAATGTGTGGGGCCGTGCCCAAATATTTATCGCTCAGTTTTATCATTGAGGAAGGGCTGCCCGTAACCACTTTTTGGGAAGTATTGGTGTCCATAAAAATGGCCTGTGAAAGAGCTGGAGTACAAGTGGTCACAGGGGATACCAAGGAGGTTGAAAAGGGAAAGGGTGACAAGCTGTTCATCAATACCAGTGGTATAGGGGAGCTACATCCCAAGGCGCGGATACATACCAAAAATATCAAGGAAGGGGATAACATCATTATCAGTGGTAACATGGCCTCCCATGGTATGGCCATTATGTCCGTTAGGGAAGGATTGCAATTTGAAAGTGAGATTCAAAGCGATACGACCAACTTAAACCATACAGTAATTGATTTGATAGAACATTTTGGGGAGGCTATTCATATGGTCACGGACCCCACACGTGGAGGTGTGGCCACTGTTTTGAAAGAGACCGCACAGCATAGGAATGTGGGAATTGACATTTTCCAAAGGGACTTTCCCATTGATTCCCAGGTGGCCAGTGCTTGTGAATTATTGGGATTAGATCCTTTGTATGTGGCCAATGAAGGACTGTTCCTCGCTTTTGTGGATGCCCATGCGTCAGACAAAATCCTGAAGCATCTTCAAAAGGACGAAAATGGCGTCAATGCGGCCATCATTGGTACGGTTGTGGAAGAACATCCCAAACAAGTGGTATTGGAAAGTGCCATTGGGGGGAAAAGAGTCGTGGGGATGCTACCAGGGGAACAATTGCCCCGAATATGTTGATCCATTGAACCCATTTACTATTGAAAGACCTAAACGGGCCTATTTTCAAAATACAATCGGTAAGCTTACATCACTATGAACTATGAGACCCTGGGTCCCCATGTCCAGAATCCTTTTCTTTTTAGGGGGCCAGAGAAAAAACCTTTTTTGGCTCCTAGGGGAGTGCATCTACATAATTCTATGCTCTTTGTATCTGATACGGGTCAGAACAGGGTTTTTATATGGAAAGACACCCCCACGAAGGAATTTCAGGAACCAGATGTTATTTTAGGCCAAGAGGGCATTACGGACTCAGGTCGAAATGCAGGTGAAATGGTATCGGCCAGTACATTGCACTACCCTTCCGGGATTTGGAGTGATGGCCAAAAACTGGTTGTGGCCGATGCTTGGAACCATAGAGTACTTATTTGGCACACGATGCCCGTGGAGAATGCCCAGGCCGCGGATGTGGTCTTGGGACAGCCCCATTTTAAAGGTAATCAACCCAACGTGGAAGGAATTTCAGCCCCTCCAACGGCTGCTACCCTTAACTGGCCCTATGGGGTGTTCTCAGATGGGGAACGGCTTTGGATTGCGGATACGGGAAATAGGCGCATAGTGTATTTTGAAGCCATCCCCACGAAGAACTTTACCCCAGCAGATAAGGTCATCGGTAAACCGGATTTTGATACCAGGGACTATCAAAATCAGGATTCTATATGGCCGTATTCTGTAAAAGTGGGCCCCAAGGGACAATTGGCAATAGCCGACACGCAATTTTATCGCACACTTGTTTGGAAGGATGCTGTGGATGCATTTTCCAAGCCGGCGGACATTATTATAGGGCAGGCTGATTTTGATGCCTGTGGACAGAACCAGTTCGGACTGTTTCCTTCAGAAAGATCTATGAACTGGACCTATGATGCCTGTTTTTATAAAGAAGGTATTCTGGTCAATGATACGGGAAACAGCCGTATTTTGTGGTTCAAGGACATTCCTGGCAGGCACAATGCAGCTGCTGATGCGGTTATTGGCAAACGCGATTTTAAGACGGGGAGTGAAAATAAGGATACCATGATGGGTACTGCCAGTTCTCTTTACTGGCCTTTTTCCATATGTATTGACCATGATAGATTGGCTATTGCCGATACAGGCAACCATAGGTTGGTATTTGCTAATCTTGTACTTTAAAACGCTGGGGTCTAAAGGGACATCAGAACCCTAGGCATAACCAATAAATCCCCACTACAATTGCAAAAATGGCCCCTGACAATTGGATTGTTCTGAACAATGAGGTTTTGGTACTGGTTTTGGCCTTTTGGGAAAGTTGACCCAACACAAAGGCGTACGAGGTCATGGCCAAGATGGTTCCCAAGGCAAATCCGATGATATATTGTAGACTTTCAGATTGATGTTCAAACCCTAGGACAGGCAGTAGTAATAGAAAATGGGCCACGCCTGCCAAGCCGTGTAATATACCTATCCCAAAGGCAGACCACGTATTCTGCCTTATTTTTTTTTCATGTGTATGATGGTGGTGTACATGGGGATTCCCATGGTCGTGTGGATGTACGTGTACAATGGAATCACTACCGTTATGAACATGGGGGTGGCTATGTTGGGTTTTTCCCCGAAACATTACAAAGAGACCCCATAATCCCACACCTATTAAGACCAATCCAACCAATTGCTCACTATGCTCCGAAATTTTTTCAATGGGTATTTTTTCCTTAAAAAACAGAAATAATAATCCAATGAGCAGCATCCCCAATAAATGGCCCAATCCCCAAAAAAAACCTATTCGCCATACTTTTTGTCGTGTCTCTATGGCAATGGGTGTAACTGCTGCTAAGTGATCGGGCCCTGAAACAACATGGAGTATAGAGGCCAGAAGCCCTGCAATTATGGGAAGTTGGTTTAGGGTAGGCCCATGGTCTCCATGTACCAATAGTACATTACATAAGATACAGATAGAGTAAATCAGTGGCATCATCAAAATTGGGCTGTTATTGGGTAGATGTTACATCAAGATCGGTTGTACTTGTACTTCCCTGTACCGTAGAGGTAGGATAATACCAAAAGGGAATGGTGATCAAAGTGTCTTTTCCTCTATTGCTTCTACGGTTAGGCCCAACTAGCCTTAGCACATGTTTTCCCTTTTTCAAATGTTCAATGCCCAGAAAAGTTTCAAACCCAAAACGATCTCTTGTATTGGTTGTCATGAGGTATTCCGTGTCAAAAGATATGGAATCAATATGGATTTTATAGATTTCCCCCAGAACCTTCAAATAA
>JBFOLQ010000498.1:0-2468 GCA_040830145.1 Flavobacteriaceae bacterium
ATCAGGATGGAATCTGTGACACCGTAGATCCTGAAGTGGAATCCAAGTGCAAGGAGACTGATTTGGATACAGACGGCGATGGGGTGTGCGATAGCATTGATCCAGATCCAACAGATCCATGCGTCCCGAATGCCACGGATGCCGATGGGGACGGTACCTGCGACACGGTAGACCCAGATCCCACCGATCCATGTGACCCAGATGCCACGGATACGGATGGCGATGGCACTTGCGATACCGTGGATCCAGACCCAATGGATCCTTGTGATCCAAATGCGGAGGATGCCGATGGGGATGGTGTTTGCGATGCCATTGACCCAGACCCGACCGATCCATGTAAGCCTAATGGACATGATGAGGATGGCGATGGGGTATGCGATGCTGTAGATCCCAATCCAACAGATCCATGCGTCCCGGATGCCACGGATGCCGATGGGGATGGTATATGTGATGTCATTGATCCGGACCCCACCGATCCATGTGATCCCAATGGGAACGATAGTGATGGGGATGGTATCTGCGATGCCGTGGATCCCGATCCCAATGACCCATGTAAACCTGATGCAACCGACTCAGATGGAGATGGTATCTGTGATGCCATAGACCCAGACCCGACCGATCCATGTAAACCTAATGGCACGGACTTGGACAATGATGGGGTATGTGATATTATCGACCCCAGTGTTGTCAATCCATGTCTACCCGGTGATCCGGATACGGATGGGGATGGTATATGTGATGCCGTGGACCCCGATCCCAATGACCCATGCTCACCCGATGCCACGGATGCCGATGGCGACGGTACCTGTGACACAGTTGATCCAGATCCAAACAACCCATGCGACCCCGATGCCACGGATGCCGATGGGGACGGTATATGTGACACCATTGATCCTGACCCGAATGACCCTTGCTCACCCAATGGAAATGATGAGGATAAGGATGGGGTATGTGACACCATTGATCCAGATATAACCAATCCGTGCATCCCCAATGGCGATGATGCGGATGGAGACGGAATCTGTGATACGGTAGATCCCGATCCCACCGATCCATGTGACCCAGATGCCACGGATGCGGATGGGGACGGTGTATGTGACACGGTGGACCCAGACCCCACCGATCCATGTAACCCAGATGCAACGGATTCAGATGGGGACGGCACCTGTGACACAGTAGATCCAGATCCAACGGATGCCTGTAATCCAGATGGTACGGATACGGACGGGGATGGTCTCTGTGATCTTATAGACCCCAATCCAACCGATCCGTGTAGTCCCAACGATCAGGATGCCGATGGGGATGGTGTTTGTGATATCATTGATCCAGACCCACAAAACCCATGTATCCCAAGTGATACGGATGCCGATGGGGACGGTACCTGTGATTCTGTGGACCCAGACCCGACCGATCCATGTAATCCTGATGCCACGGATGCCGATGGGGATGGCACCTGTGATACGGTAGATCCAGATCCCACCGATCCATGTAACCCTGACGCCACCGATGCAGATGGGGACGGCACCTGTGACACAGTGGACCCAGACCCCACCGATCCATGCAATCCGGATGCCACGGATGCTGATGGGGACGGTACCTGTGACACGGTTGACCCAGACCCGACCGATCCATGCGTGCCCAATAACGCCTCCATCGCCTGTGATAGTGATGGTGACGGACTCACCAACAGTGAGGAGGAAGCCCTGGGAACCGACCCCAATAATTCCGATTCCGATGGAGATGGCATCAGTGATGGACAGGAAGTGAGTGACAATACGGACCCCAATGATGACTGTGACCATATAAATGGACGTGCCTTGGATGATAGTGACTGTGATGGCGACGGCCTAAGTACCAAAGAGGAAGAAGATCAAGGTACCAACCCCGATACTAGGGATACCGATGGGGATGGTATTGATGATGGAAAGGAGATAGCCGATGGTACCGACCCATTGGATCCCTGTAGCCACAAAGGAGGAGTTTCCCCAGTGGACTCCCTCTGTGGAATCAAGGTCACCAATGAATTGATCGCTCCTGAAGTAGGAGGTGTCTTTATGATCCAAAACATCGAGAATTATCCCAACAATACCGTTGAGGTGTACAATCGATGGGGGGTCAAAGTCTATGAGACCAAAGGATATGACAATAGTAGCAATGCCTTTACCGGAATATCCAGTGGTCGTGCCACAATACAGCAAAATGAGAGATTGCCGGCAGGTGTTTATTTCTACATAGTGAAATACACCACTGAAAACGGCAATGTCCAAGCCATGAGTGGATATATGTATGTAAACAATTAACAGAGTAAGTGACCCCCTTAAGTACGACATGAAAAGGACCTTCATAACATTTTCGCTACTGGCCCTGTCCTTTATGGGCACACGGGCCCAACAGGACGCCCAGTACACCCAGTACATGTACAACACACTGGCCGTGAACCCCGCCTATGCCGGGTCAAGGGGCCTGAT
>JBFOLQ010000499.1:0-2103 GCA_040830145.1 Flavobacteriaceae bacterium
AAGAGAAAGGATGATAGACGTTTCATAGGT
The DNA here is from genome assembly GCA_040830145.1 of Flavobacteriaceae bacterium. Taxonomy (GTDB): domain Bacteria; phylum Bacteroidota; class Bacteroidia; order Flavobacteriales; family Flavobacteriaceae; genus JBFOLQ01. The sequence continues at coordinate 31 of JBFOLQ010000499.1, forward strand.
GCTCCGTCCGCATCCACAAAAGTGTCGTCCTCTGAAGCACCGTCCAACCGTAATTCTGGTTTAAGGGTCAGGTCGCCAATAGTGGCACTTCCGGTAAGGGTCAATGCCAGTACGTTGGCATCCCCATCTGCATCATTGGCCCCAATGGCCCCAAGATTGGTTTCGGTAAAATATTCGCCTCTCAACCCAATGGAAAAATTGTCAGAGGTTTGATATTGTGGGTACAATGCTATTCCGGCAAAGCTGATATCGGCATCACTATTGTCAAAATAGGCGGCGTTGATTCCCAGAAAAAAGTTGTCTGAAAGCGAAACACCTCCGGTAAAGTCAATTTCAAGGGCCCCATCATCGGCCAACAGGTTGAGGTATTGCCCTGAATACCCCAATTGGGCACCGTAGGCATATTTCCCATTGGGATTGAACTCGGTGAGATCGGTGGGGTTCATCACGGCCAGCATAAGGCTAAGCTCATCGGTCAAGGTAAAATCTGCCCTAAGGCCTGTGTGGGAAAAGGGGCCATAGGAAAACAGGTAGGAGGTACTGTAATTAAAATTGGCGGCTGGGGAGATTACCTCATAGCCCAAAAAAGTATTGAAGTTACCAAAGGTCAACTTTACCTTATCGGAAACATTCCAATATACGAACAATTGGTTGACAATATTGCCAGTGGCGGAATACATGGGGGAAGCGAAAATGGCATCTGTGCCCCGGGGTCCAAATACCAAATCTGCCGTAAAGCCGACCTTATCCCCTTCGTAGTTGCCAATAACGTTTGCCATACCCAGGGAAAAACCCGGAAGATTGGCAAAGGAGCTGCCTGGAGCCTGATAATTGTCCCCAGAATTGGCGGCGTTGAGATTGGCGCGGTAATAGGCATCAACGGTGCCTGAAAATGTGAACTTTTTTTCCTCATCTTCTTGGGCGGTCACAGGGACAACCCATGAAAAAAGAAATAGAAATAAATTGATTTTTACGACCTTTGTAATGAAACTCTTTTTCATAAAAAATGATTTAATGTCCCATACTATTGGGATGTTGTTTTGTTTGTAATGAAGGATTAAGGGTTTTTTGGGCGGGGTGTTCTGCCAAACACCCCGCCTTCCTTTTTATCAATGTTGGGTCATCCTGAAATCGGGATAGGAATCCATTCCATGTTCATGGATATCGAGCCCTTCCAACTCCTCTTCACGCGATACCCGTATACCTATGGTCTTTTTGAGTGTGAATAGAATGAGAAAGGCCGTGGCCATGCAGAAGACACCGGTAATGACGACACCCGCAAGTTGATATCCAAATTGGGCTATTCCCGCCTTTGATCCAAAAATGCCTACGGCCAATGTGCCCCAAATACCACATATAAGGTGTACTGCCACGGCCCCAACGGGGTCATCCAATTTTAATCTATCAATAAGGGAGACCCCAAGGACTATGATAATACCGGCAACGGTACCAATACCAATGGCTTCCAGTGGGCTCATGAGATCGGCACCGGCGGTAATGCCCACTAGGCCGCCGAGAATACCATTGAGAAACATGGTGAGGTCATAATTTTTATAGAGTATGGCCGAGGTGGAAAAGGCAGCGAGACCTCCCGCCGCCGCCGCTAAACTGGTAGTGACCAGTACCAGGGAGGTCAGTCCAGGATCAGCCGAAAGAACCGATCCCCCATTAAATCCAAACCATCCCAACCATAGGATGAGTACCCCTGCGGCCGCTATTGGGATATTGTGTCCCGGGATGGCCCGGGGTTTCCCATTGTCACTAAATTTTCCTATTCGTGATCCCAAGAGAATGATCGCGATCAGGGCGGCCCATCCACCTACTGAATGTACAAGTGTGGAACCGGCGAAATCATGAAACCCGGCATCTTCACCACCTAAGGTCGATAGAAAACCACCACCCCATTGCCAAGAGCCCACAATGGGGTATATAAGGCCCACATATAGGATAACAAATACCATGAAGGCCCCGAGCTTTACCCGTTCTGCCACGGCACCTGAGACAATGGTAGCAGCTGTGGCTGCGAACATGCCCTGAAATAGAAAATCAGTCCAATAGGTATAGCCTCCATCA
>JBFOLQ010000500.1:0-2305 GCA_040830145.1 Flavobacteriaceae bacterium
AGCTACTGCTTGAGCACCTCCATATCCAGCAACAACTTCTTGAATTGCCAGAATATCCGTATCTCTGACTATTTCTGCAATCTTTTCAAGTTCATCGCTGTTTTTTGTTTTACCAAAATCCCGAATATTCCATGAAACTAAGGAGATTTCAGTTTTTTGGGATACTGCATTTAAGGAAAGAAAAAAAAGAACTATAAAAATCAGTCTTTGTATCACTTGGATGGTTTTGGTTGAATACTAAATTATGGATAATAGCAGCCCACGTATTACGTAAATCTGTAATTTTTTCTACCATAAGTCAAATAATTTATCTATTCAACTCATATTTTTAGTATTTTTGAGCCGAATAATATTTCTAATCGGCTCATGCGCTACAATTGGCAACAAACAGATTGGCCCAATTTTCAATATCAAACACCGGATATTGAGGATATGCTCTTTGATTTTGCCCAACGCACGGGACGCATTAGTGGGGTGTTGGAAGGGCTTTCCAAGGTAGAGCAAACCGAGGCCATGATCAACCTAATGGTTTCTGAGGCGATAAAGACCTCGGAAATAGAGGGGGAATATTTGAGCCGAAATGATGTAATGTCCTCCATCAAAAGAAATTTGGGAATCCACCCCGATTTGCCTTTGACCAAGGATAAACGGGCAGAGGGGATTGCGGAATTGTTATTGACCGTTCGAAATGGGTTTGCCCAACCCTTAACCGAACAAATGCTTTTTGATTGGCATGCCAAACTGATGAAGGGCACTACTGATATAAACAGTGGCCAATGGCGAACCCATACGGAACCTATGCAAATTGTATCGGGGGCGATGGGGAAGGAGAAGGTTCATTTTGAGGCTCCGCCCTCGAATAAGGTGTTTTTTGAAATGAATGGCTTTATCAATTGGTTCAACGCTTCACAATCCACTAGTAAAAAACCCATTATCAGGTCGGCTGTTGCCCATTTGTATTTTGAGTCGATTCATCCGTTTGAGGATGGCAATGGCAGAATAGGCCGGGCCATTTCAGAAAAGGCGTTATCGCAAAGTATAGGTCGCCCGGTATTGTTTAGTTTGTCCAAGTCCATTGAGGGCAACAAAAAGGCATATTATGATGCCTTGCAAGCGGCACAGCGTTCCAATGAAATCACGGATTGGATACGATATTTTGTAAGAACTGTGCTTGATGCCCAAATAGATGCCGAACAAGAGATCGAGTTTACCTTAAAAAAGACCAAGTTCTTTGACCAACATAAAGACGAACTCAATGAGCGGCAACAAAAAGTTGTTAGGAGAATGTTGAAAGAAGGTCCCCAAGGTTTTGAAGGGGGTATGAATGCCCGCAAATATGTCTCGCTTGCCAAAACATCCAAAGCCACGGCGACTAGGGATTTACAGGATTTGGTACGGAAAGGTATTTTCAAACCTATGGGTGGGGGCCGTAGTACGAGATACGAGTTGAGCCTTTAATGGATTTGGCAAGGGCGTACAGCAATATAAATCAAGGATGTAAAAATAAAAAAGCTCCGAATTTTCGGAGCTTTTTGCGGTCTGGACGGGACTCGAACCCGCGACCCCCTGCGTGACAGGCAGGTATTCTAACCAACTGAACTACCAGACCAATGATTTTATCTTTCCAGACTTTCGCAACAGCGAAATTCAAATCCTGTTTCAAATTCAGTAAAGAGAGTGCAAATATACGCTGCTCCTCGAATATGGCAAATATTTCTTTTTGAAAAATCCATTCCCCGCAAAAAAAAGGGTTGTTATGCTTGGTCCAATACCTGTATCTGTGCACCTACGTACTGGGCAACGGCCTTTTCGGACACGGTGTTTTCCCACCACTGTAAACTTTTTTGTTGGTAGGTGGATAAGGTGTCGGGCTCTTGTAAGAGCGTATCCAATAGTTTTGGTAGGGTACGCCAATCTGAAATTTCAATAACGGGATGGTCCTTGTAATACCATCTTTTGGGAAGCTTATCACAAATAACGACGCAACCGGCCCGCACGGATTCCATGACCCGATAGGTCTCCTCAAAATTTCCCCTGGGGCAGAGTACAATTTTACTGTGGGTCAATTGCCGGGCATATTCTTGATGATTGAGTTCACTTTGGGCACTGCCAAAGCCGGACAATAGAATGTGGTGGCCACTGCGGCTTTTTTTATACTTGGAAATGACCTTCATCATTTTGCTCCGGGTATGTTTCTTGGGGCGTAATGAAAAAAAGCTTTTATCGGCAACCTTGGCGGCATAAAAAACATCGTGTTCCCTGTCATTGATGGCCAATATTTCATCGGGACGAGGGCAATGGGTTC
>JBFOLQ010000501.1:0-2146 GCA_040830145.1 Flavobacteriaceae bacterium
TACGGTGGGAGTAGATGGTACAACGGTATCTGTGGGCGTCAACCAATTACCACGGTCAAAGAGGCGCGTGGTACGTGCCATATAACTGGGATTTTCAATGACAATGGGTACGGTAGGGGTATCCGTGTTCAATAGTCGAAGGAAGTTTTGCTCTATGCTGCGGTAGCCTGGATTCCCCTCTCCAGGGAGGTCAGGCAGAAAGGCAAACCACGAAATATAACAAGTGCTCGTTTGGCTTCCCAGGGAAGGGTTTTCGGCTTGGATAAATAACCTGAGGGAATCAGTGACCCGGGCCATGGGAACCTTTCGTATGATGTTTCCCTGGGTCTTGTCAACCGTAAACCGGGACAATACCTCCCCTTGAGCATTATCTTTTCTAAAGGTGAGGGTAGTGCCACTATGGGGAGACCAGTATTTGAGGTAGAGATTGGTACTTCCCCGGGTGTAAATGTTGTCGTAATGGCATGATCCATTGGGCCAAAGGGCCAACCATTTGGTGTCGGCCAGTTCCCCGTTCACAAAGTCTTTGGCATGGTGTACCTGGTATACAGGTTGGTTGTACCTCAGGAAATTGTGGAATTGATCTGCGGTGTCCCCATTGGAATGGGCAAGGTTCCATTGCCGGATTTCCCCAAGGATTTTTTGGTCGTCCCCATCATAAAACTTTAATACCGGATCTTCATGGGGGGTGTCTTCGTCCATGGCGTTATTGAAAAAGGCCATGAGATTATAATATTCCTTTTGTCTAAAGGGATCGTATGTATGGCTGTGGCATTGTACACATTCCATAGTGGTACTCTGCCATACCTGAAAGGTAGTGTTCACACGATCCAACACCGAGGCAACCCGAAACTCCTCATCTTCAGTGCCCCCTTCATCATTGTTCATCGTATTCCGATGGAAGGCCGTCGCAATCAGTTGGTCTTCTGACGGATTGGGCAATAGGTCCCCGGCCAATTGCTCCAGGGTGAATTGGTCGTAGGGCATATTATCGTTCAGGGCCTTGATGACCCAATCACGATATTTCCATATAGATCGGCCTTGGTCCTTTTCATAGCCCTTACTGTCGGCGTATCTTGCCAAATCTAGCCACCAACTGGCCCATTTTTCGCCAAAGGAAGGTTGGGCCAACAGGGTATCCACATATGTTTTGTAATCCATTTGGCCTTGCACAAAGGCATCATACCAGGTGCGTTTTGGGGGAAGGCCTGTTAAATCCAGGGCCACACGGCGTGCGATGATATTTTTGGGGGCGGGACCGTTTGGGGTGAGTTCTTTCTCCTCTAATCGCGTTAGAATAAAATAATCAATATCGTTTTGGATAAAATGTGAGGTTTCAGATACCAGGCCGGCCTCTTGCACAGGACTGGGGACAGCGACTTTTTCGGGTAGGGAGTAGGCCCAATGCTTGCCCCATTGGGCACCTTGGTCAATCCATCTGGTCAACAATTCCACCTCTTCCTTGCCCAGCGGTTCCTTTTCATAGGGCATGCGTAGTTCAGGATCCTCTTCATGCAAACGCCTGATGAACTCGCTGCCTTTGGCATTTCCAGGAATAATGGCCTTTTTGCCAGACTCACCAACAGCCATGGCCTCTTCCTCAAACAAAAAGGAAATTCCCCCACTTTTTTTAACACCCCCGTGACACGCGATGCAATGCTTGTTGATAATGGGTCTTATCTCACTGGCAAAGTCTACCGTGTCACTTTCCCCACAGGCAAAACACAGGTATAAGAAAGCTATGCCGCAAAGTCTCCCTAAAATTCGTTTCAAATGTGTAAAAATAAAGAATGGTACAACGGGTAAATTAGTTCTTACCCCATAGATCGACTACCCATAAAGCTACAAAAACCAATACTTTTTTTGCCTTGCAAAAGGTTTTAGGATATTCCTAGGTAGTTTTTCTAGCTTGTAAAAATCACGATGTCCAGTGTCCTTTATGGGTACTTATGTTGCATAATATACCCCACATTGGTCAAAACCGACACCAAACCTTCTTATTGTGCCCCTTGGGACTGACAATGATATAATACCAATTACCATTTAGAAATCAGCCAATCTGCCTGTCCATTTTTCCTGTACCTTCATTGTGGCACCAAGCCGTAACTTTGGCTACGCCTTGCTCCCACGGCTTCGGTACAGAAAA
>JBFOLQ010000502.1:0-7459 GCA_040830145.1 Flavobacteriaceae bacterium
AGATGGAACGGATACAGGTGGATGCGGATGACAATGCCGTCATGAACCTGCGGTTTCCGGTATCAGTGGTACCTGGGAAGGTAATATTGGAAATTGAGGATTTGGAGAAGAGCTATGGGGATAATTTAGTGCTCAGTGGTATTGACCTTTTACTGGAACGGGATAGCAAGACCGCCTTTGTGGGTCAAAATGGGCAGGGAAAATCTACCTTGGCCAAAATCATAGTGGGGGAATTGGCACATGAAGGAAAGGTAAAATTGGGGCACAATGTGCAGATAGGCTACTTTGCCCAAAACCAAGCGGAATACCTGGATGGTGACAAGACCATATTGGATACCATGATCGATGCCGCCAATGAGGGCAATAGGGCCAGGGTACGTGATATCTTGGGGTCCTTTCTTTTTCAGGGCGACGATGTTGAAAAGTATGTAAAAGTGCTCTCAGGGGGTGAGCGAAACCGATTGGCATTGGCCAAATTGTTGTTGCAGCCCTTTAATGTACTGGTCATGGACGAGCCCACCAACCACTTGGACATCCAATCAAAAAATGTACTGAAACAAGCGCTGCAACATTTTGAAGGAACATTGATATTGGTTTCACACGATCGGGATTTTTTACAATGCATTACCAATAAGGTCTACGAGTTTAAGGATGGGGCGATAAAGGAGTATCTTGGGGATATAGATTTTTATTTGGAACAGCGGAAAGCCCATGATTTTAGGGCCATAGAAAAGACATCTCCTGAAGGGGGCAAGGCCAAGAAGACAAAAAATAGTACGGACTATCAGCATCAAAAAAAACGAAAGTCCATTAAAAATAAAATGAGTGCGGCCGAGGCCCAAATCAGTGCCTTGGAGCGAGATATTGCAGAGATTGACCATCAACTACTGATGGATTATGATGCCACTATAGCACAACCCAACTTTTTTGATCATTACCAACAGAAAAAGAGAGAGTTGGAGGATTTGATGAAAAAATGGGAAAGCCTTGGGATAGCACTTGAAAAACTTGGAAATTAGGGCTCATTTCGTCGAGTATACCACAACTTTTCCAGGGTTCGCAACAAAAAAGTGCAGTTCACCGAATATTTTTGAAACTTGGTCCATAATATCGTTTATTTGTAGGACGATTCTGATTATTTGATTGTTCTGCGCTACACAAAACCAAAGTTTAAATTCTAATTTAATGATGAAAAACATACTATCTCTTGTTCTTCTCTTTTTGGTGACCTCAGTTTTCGCACAAATACCACAGGCGGAAAAAGAAGCGATGCTCGATTTTTATGAGAGCACCAATGGACCCCATTGGATTCGTAAGTGGAACCTTAAGAAACCTGTTGCGGAATGGCATGGTGTAACTGTTGAAAACAACCATGTGGTGGAAATTGATCTGTTCCAGAACAACCTTCAGGGCCCCTTGCCCACTACCCTTGGTAACCTAAAGCACTTAAAAGTGTTGAATTTGGCCTTAAACAATATTACAGGGGAACTCCCTGAATCAATTGTGGCCTTATCAGATATGAAGGTATTCCGGATTGAGGTAAATAGGTTAAAGGGCGAATTGCCTGAGCAAATGGGACAGATGGCCAGTTTAGAGGAGTTGACCATGTTCAACAACTTCTTGGCAGGTGCTATCCCAGAAAGTATTGGGGAACTCAAAAACCTAAAGGTCCTGAACCTATCCAGCAACAATCTCCGAGGAGAGATTCCTGGAAGTATTGGAGAGTTGGCACAACTGGAAAACCTAGGTCTTTTTGACAACACCCTTTTTGGTGAAATCCCCACGGATATAGGAAAGCTATCAAACTTGAAGGAACTGGTCCTGGCCAATAATCACTTGGGAGGCGATGTGCCTACTGAAATTGGTCAATTGGCGGGCTTGGAGATACTACAGATTCAGAACAATAGGTTCAACTCGGTTGAAAATCTATATAAAATGGATGCCAACCAGTTCTTGGTGTTCGATTTTGATCGTGCTGATGATGAAAAGTTCAAGGACATCAACTTCTCCAAGACGCGCATGGCGGATACGAAGTTTGATGATGAAGAAGAAGATGACAACAATAATAACAAGAATTGATTAGGTCATAATTTTGGTTAGTTTGGTTAAAGGGATGCTTCGGCATCCCTTTTTTTATGATATCCCTTCTGTGTTTATGATTTATTTAACGTTTGACGCTTAAACTATCGGCTAGTTTTGTAGTCCCAGTAGCTAATGGGAAATCCATATGGACACACGAAAAATTATTCTTTCCCTCTTGGGAATTGCAGTGATTGTTGCATCGGTCTTTGCGGCCCAGGCCATTATCAATAGTAAGAAGTCGTTTCGGCCGCCGCCCCAAAAAGTGGTCAAGACCGTATTCGTGGATACTGTTGAAAATGGTGCAGTGCCCATTGTAGTGGAGGCCAATGGTAATTTGCTGGCCAAACAACGAATGGAGCTTTATTCTGAGGTCCAGGGCGTATTTAGAAAAGGCCGTAAGTTATTTAGGGAAGGGCAAGGTTATACAACTGGGGAGACCATCATGGCCATTGATGCCAATGAATATAGGGCTAGTGTACAATCGGCCAAGAGCAATCTGTTCAATCAAATTACGGCCATTATGCCGGACCTTCGGTTGGACTATCCCGACATCTTTCCAAAATGGCAGCAGTACCTGACCAATTTTGATATGGAAAAAAGTACCCCCCCGCTCCCCGATATGGTCAGTGAAAAGGAAAAGTTCTTTATCTCGGGAAGGGGCATCCTAACATCCTATTACAATGTCAAAAACTTGGAGCAACGGCTTTCCAAATATCGTATTTCAGCACCGTATACAGGGATACTGACAGAAGCCTTGGTGACCGAAGGAACCTTGATTCGTCCTGGCCAAAAGTTGGGGACCTTCATCCAAACGGGGATTTATGAGCTGGAGGTGAGCATTCCAAAAGCATACGATGCCCTTTTAAAAGTAGGGGAAACGGTACTGTTGAACAACTTGGAGGGGACCAAAACCTATTCAGGACGCGTTAGTAGGATCAATGGTAGTGTGGACCAAACTTCCCAAACGATAAAAACCTACATTGAGGTGGTTGATGCCGATTTAAAGGAAGGCATGTATTTAGAGGCACAATTAAACGCCAAGGAAGAACAGGATGCCATTGAAATTGATAGGTCCCTTTTACTCGAGAACAACCGCATTTTTGTGGTACGCGATTCCATTTTAGATGTTATAAATGTGCAACCGGTCTATTTCTCTGAGGAAACCGTGGTCTTAAAGGAAGTGCCTGACAACACGGTGGTTATATCAAAACCGGTCGTTGGAGGGTACAGTGGTATGTTGGTAAAAGTATTTGGGGAAGGATCAAAATAAGATGGGTGGATGCGTAAAATAATCGCTTATTTCATTAAATACCACGTAGCGGTCAATGTGGTGATCTTGGCATTTATAGCCTTTGGTATTGTAGGGGCCCTTTCGTTGAAATCTTCCTTTTTTCCACTGAATGAATCACATAATATCTTCATCAACATAATATATCCAGGAGCTTCCCCAGAAGAGGTTGAGGAAGGAATTGTGCTGAAAATCGAGGACAATCTCAAGGGCTTGCAGGGCGTAGTGCGGGTTACCTCCACATCCCGTGAAAATTCAGGGGTCATTAATGTTGAGATTGAAAAAGAGCGCGATATTGACTTTATGTTGTTGGAGGTCAAGAATGCCGTGGATCGGGTGCCTTCCTTTCCTACGGGAATGGAGCCCCTGGTGGTCTCAAAATTGGAGATTATACGGGAGACCATCAGTTTTGCCATTAGTGGAAACGGTATTTCATTGGCCACCCTAAAACAGATTGCGCGCCAGGTTGAAAATGACATTAGGGGAATGGAAGGTATATCGCAAATTGAACTTTCTGGCTTCCCCGATGAGGAAATTGAAATTGCGCTGGACGAGAATAACCTATTGGCCTATAATATTTCGTTCAATGATGTGGCCCAGGCCGTGGGCAATGCCAATATTTTGGTCACGGGGGGCAACATCAAGACGGATACCGAGGAATATTTGATACGGGCCAATAATCGATCGTACTATGGGGATGAGCTGTCCCATTTGGTCATTAAGGCGGACCCTTCGGGAAACGTGGTTCGGTTAAAGGATGTGGCCATTGTACGCGATCGTTTTTCAGAAACCCCGAACGTTTCCTATTTCAATGGCAATTTGGCAGTAAATATTGCCATTACCAGTACCAATTCAGAGGACTTGATAGGTTCTGCGGAAAAGGTGCGGGAGTACATTGAGGACTTCAATCATAAATATACCAACGTTCGGATAGATGTGGTGCGGGACTTAAGTACTACCCTTACCCAACGGACAGACCTTCTGGTCAAAAATGCGTGGCAGGGGATTCTATTGGTGTTGTTGTTTCTATCCCTTTTCTTGAACACCCGCTTGGCCTTTTGGGTGGCCTTTGGCCTGCCCATTGCTTTTTTGGGGATGTTCATTTTTGCACCGATGCTCAATATTACGATCAATGTACTCTCCCTTTTTGGGATGATCATTGTAATCGGAATTTTAGTGGATGATGGTATTGTGATTGCCGAAAATATCTATCAGCATTATGAAAAGGGTAAAACGCCCATAAGAGCGGCCATTGATGGTACGGTTGAGGTAATACCACCCATAGTATCGGCCATCATTACGACCATATTGGCCTTTTCAATCCTATTGTTTCTCGATAGTCGTTTGGGGGAGTTTTTCAGCGAGGTTTCGGCCATTGTGATTCTTACCCTAGCGGTTTCCTTGGTGGAGGCCTTGATTATTTTACCGGCCCACTTGGCACATTCCAAGGCCCTGAGCCCCAATAGGGATGCCCCACCGACCACTACCATGGGCCTTATATTCAGTAAACTGCGAAAGATCAATGAATTGGGGGACCGGATTATGAGGTGGATGCGGGACAAGTTGTATTCCCCGGCGCTACGGTTTGCCCTGAGGTACAAATTGTTTGTTTTTTCCATATTTACCATGGCCTTGATCTTGACCTTGGGGTCCATGTTCGGAGGTATCATAAAGGGTTCCATGTTTCCCAGGATTGCCAGTGACCGTGTGTCCATAGAATTGGAGATGCCCAATGGTACCCATGAGCGCATTACGGATAGTATTATTTCCATGATTGAGGAAAAGGCCGCCTTGGTCAATGCTGAATTTACAGATAAGTACTTGAAGGGGAATGACAAGGATCTTTTTGAGAATGTTATCAAAACCATTGGGCCTGGATCCTCCTCAGCGCGCTTGAACATTAATATGCTCCCAGGAGAGGAACGTCCTGATGCCATTAAATCGCAAATGGTCGCCAATAGAATTCGCGAATTGGTAGGACCCGTAGTGGGCATTGAAAGTTTGATCTACGGTTCAGGTGGTAATTTTGGGGGAAGTCCGGTTTCCGTATCCCTTTTGGGGAATAACATTGGGGAGCTAAAGGCTGCCAAGAAAGAATTGAAGACAATCTTGGAAAATGACACCCGCCTAAAGGATGTGGCGGATAACGATCCGGCAGGAATTAAGGAAATAAAGTTGGAGCTTAAGGAAAATGCTTATTTATTGGGACTTGATCTACGTTCCGTAATGAACCAGGTACGTGGCGGATTCTTTGGTCAACAGGCCCAACGCTTTCAACGGGGCCAGGATGAAATCAGGGTATGGGTCCGCTACGACCGTGACAACAGATCCTCAATTGCCAATTTGGATGGGATGCGGATCAATACACCTTCAGGGAGTAAGGTACCCTTAAGGGAAATTGCCAATTATTCCATTGAACGGGGCGATGTGGCCATCAATCACCTTGAGGGACGAAGGGAAATCCAAGTGTCTGCTGACATTAAGGATTTTAAGACTGATAGCCACAATGAAATTATGGAAGAGGTGCGTAATACAATTGTTCCTAAAGTACTTTCAAAATACCCGAGCATCACAGCCTCTTACGAAGGACAGAGTAGGGAACAGGCCAAACTTTTTGGTTCCCTAAGATTTGTGGGCCTTTCGGTACTGGGACTGATTTTTATTACCATTGCCTTTACCTTTAGAAGTTTTAGTCAGCCCCTTATGCTCATATTAATGGTGCCTTTTAGTTTAACGGCTGTGGCGTGGGGACATTGGTTGTTGGACTTTCCCATCAATGTGCTCTCCTATATGGGCATTATTGCCCTGATAGGCATTATGGTCAATGATGGACTCGTGCTCATTACCAAGTTCAATAATAATTTAAGGGAAGGCCTAACATTTGATGCGGCCATCTTTGAGGCGGGACGCTCAAGGTTTAGGGCCATATTTTTGACCAGTGCCACTACCATAGCGGGATTGACGCCCCTCCTTTTTGAAAAAAGTAGGCAGGCACAGTTTCTTAAGCCCATGGCCATATCCATCGCCTTTGGGATTGGATTTGCCACTTTCCTGACACTTTTGCTACTACCATTGTTCCTTTCCTTTGGCAATTGGGTGAAGGTTCAGGTCAAGTGGTTGATAACGGGGAGGGATATCAATAAGGAAGAAGTGGAACGGGCCATCATGGAACAAAAGGAAGAGGCAGATTTAGCCCTTCAAGGACCCATTACAGGTGAAATCCCAACAAATGGGGCGGTACTTCCCAAGCACACTGATGTCACGAATTAGATGAGAATGAAGTTAGTTACCCTGAGCATATTTTTCATTATTGGCTGTTGTACGCTCAATGCCCAAGATACCATCCTCACCAAGGAAGGGGCGGCCCGTTTGGCCCTGGAACGCAACTTTGGCATTCTGGTGGCCAAGAATACGGTGGCCATCGCCGGTAACAATGCCGATATTCTCAATTCGGGATATCTGCCCCGTGTCACTGCGAACGCAGGGGCCAATTATTCAAGGGATGATTCTACCATAGAATTTCCGGGGCAATTCAATGAAGATGGTACTCCCAGGGGGGATGTGGAAATTGAGAAGGCAGAGGCCCAACGCTACAATGCAGGGCTTACGGTCAATTATACCTTGTTTGATGGCCTGGGGAGGCATTACAACTACAAACGCCTGAAAGAGCAATATAAACTCACGGAACTACAAGCAAGGGAAACCATTGAAAATACCCTGCTACAGGTGATGAGTGTTTACTTTGAGGTGGCCCGGCTCACGGAGAACCAAGAAGTGCTCAAGGGTGCTTTGGCGGTTTCCAAAGACCGTATAAAGCGTTCTGAATACGCTTTTGAGTATGGACAGGGGACCAAATTGGACATCCTGAATGCCCAGGTGGATGTCACCAATGACAGTATCAACCTAATGAATGTGGCATTACAGTTGCAGAATGCCCAACGCGACCTGAACGTTGTACTGGATCAGGAATTGGACAAGCATTTTGCAGTGGATACCCTCGTGAACTTTTTACCACAATTACGGTTGGATGAGGCCATGGCGGGGGCCGAGGAGCACAATGTGGCCATTTTACAGACCCGTAGAAATGTG
>JBFOLQ010000503.1:0-6268 GCA_040830145.1 Flavobacteriaceae bacterium
CCCGGTGGCCCAGAAGATTTCCCGAATGTCATCGTATTGCCCCCTATCCCTTTCCAGAATCTGCCAAATTCGCCCCCTCCCGCCTGGATAGCCCACTTGATCTAACCCTCCGCCGGCAGCCCCGGCATACTCAAAATAATATGGCTTCCACCTCTCCATAATTTTGTGCTGACCACTGGAACACTCGGCCCGTTCCCACAAACACCCACTCACGGGCACCAACCAATCCTCAGTCACCTCCACATCGGAATTTAGCAGACAATACACATCGGCATCCACATGGGCAAGTGCATCGTTATATCCCTTCGCAAATCCTCCATTTTCGGTATTTTGTATAATCCCCACCGATGGGAAAAGCTGCCGTACCACCGCAACCGAATCATCACTGGAGGCATTATCGGCCACATAGATATCGGCCCCTGGGGAATGCTTCACTACGGAAGGCAAATATTTTTGCAGCAACAGCTCCCCGTTCCAGTTCAATATGACAATGGCTATTTTCAAAACTGGCGCAAATTAACGGCTAAAATCGGGAATATGGCGTAAAAATTGATACTTTTCCCCTAGGTAATCCATTTCGCAATAGTAATGCTGAAGACCATTGGTCACCATGAGGTAGGTGGCCTTCAACTGTAGGTTGTAACGGGCTATCTGGTCAAATGTGCGTTGGTCTATGACGGTAGTGGGCGCCTTGCATTCCACCAACAAATGTATGCTTCCATCTGGATTGTACACCAATACATCATATCGTTTCCTTAGGCCGTTCACCATCAGTTGCCGCTCTACCTGGATATGGCCCATGGGAAACCGTTTTTCCCATAACAAATGATGCACAACATGCTGTCGTACCCATTCCTCGGGCTGCAATACCACAAATTTTTTACGGATGACATCAAAAATCAGCACTTTATTATCGCTATTTTTGAACCGAAAGGAATACGTGCCAAAGTTGAGCTTTTGCATGGAACAAAAATGGGGAAATTTTTAAGAGCCTGTTTAGTACATGTTTAAAAAGAATGCCCACTTAAAATCAATGATTACCGATCCAGTTTCCATGGAATGGCACAATAGGGCGCAACAAACCATTTATTCAATAGCCAAACAGATCCCTCGGAATGGATGAAGTAAGACAATTGGTCACTGACATTAAGAATGGGCAGATTGCCCCCATTTACTTCTTACACGGGGAAGAGGCCTATTATATTGATAAAATCGCCAATTTCATTGCCCAGAATATATTGACCGAAGAGGAAAGGGGCTTTAACCAAATGGTTATCTATGGCAAGGATACCTCTGTGGAGGATATTGTCTCCAATGCCAAAAGGTTTCCCATGATGGCCGAACGGCAGGTGGTCATCGTTAAAGAGGCACAACACCTCTCCCGAACCATTGAGAACCTAACGGCCTACGCCAGTAATCCCCAACCGTCCACAGTATTGGTCATCTGCTACAAATACAAAAAACTGGATAAACGCAAAAAACTGCATAAGGCCGTAGCCCAAAATGGGATACTTTTTGAAAGTAAAAAGCTCTATGAGAACCAAGTGTCAGATTGGATACGCAAAGTACTTAAGGGCAAGGGGCATGCCATTACGCACAAAGCGGCAATCCTATTGGTAGAGTACCTTGGCACGGACTTGGCCAAAATTGACAATGAACTCTCCAAACTGCAATTGGTACTGCCCCGGGACCATGAGATCAACGCACAGGATATAGAGGACCACATTGGCATCAGTAAGGATTTCAACAATTTTGAACTGAAAAAGGCCATTGGGGAGCGCAATGTCACCAAAGCGGCCCAAATCATTCACTATTTTTCACAAAATCCCAAGGACAACCCCTTTGTGTTGACCGTTAGCTTACTACATTCCTTTTTTGCCCAATTGTTGCAATACCATGGTCTTGATGACCATTCACCCAAAAGTGTGGCCAGCGCATTGCGCATCAACCCGTATTTCGTAAAGGAAATACAAGTGGCGGCACGTAACTATCCTATAAAAAAGGTCAGTAACATTGTCTCCCATTTACGGGAAATGGACCTTAAGGGCAAGGGAGTGGGGGCCAATGCCGCCCAGCAATCAGACTTGCTAAAGGAACTGTTGGTCAAAATCGTTTCCTAGAGACCTATTATTTTCTGTCAAAACTATATTTGCCGGGCCCCACAAGCGCCACTACAACGAAAATGAGCAGGTAAAGCAAGGCTTTCTCCTTGGTCCCAAAAGGGTCTTCTGCATGTACCACCAATGCTGCCACTAGCATGGTAATGGCCGCCGGAATGGCAGCAATGCGGGTCTTCAGACCTATTATCAAAAGAATGGGGGCCACCACTTCTCCCAAAACCGCTAAGAAAAGGGAAGGGGCCTCACCAATACCAATAGGGTCGGCAAAGGCGAAATCGCCAGAAATTAATTTGTTCAGTTTGGGAATGCCATGGGTAAGCATCATTACGGAAGGTACAATACGCAGTAATGCCAACCCAACATCCTTAAGGGGGGACTTTTTCATGTTGATTGAATTTAGTTGGTCCTAAATGTAAAAAAAAATGACCATACCCCCTTGCGTAGGGGACATAAAACCTTTTAATCGGGACATCCGTATCCGCTAACGTAGTCTGGGATAGGCCCCTGGGTCACTTTCGTGCATGATGCCGTAGACTTTTTCAAAAATGTCCTCGGCATTGGGCTTGGAGAAATAATCCCCATCAGAACCATAGGCAGGCCTATGCTGACGGGCCGTAAGGGTCTGTGGAGCACTGTCAAGATACTGATATCCTCCCTGTACTTCCAGAATTTCGTTCATCAAATAAGCAGCACATCCTCCCGGAACATCTTCATCAACAATAAGTAATTTGTTGGTCTTTTGAATGCTTTTGACCGTGTCATGGGCAAGATCGAACGGCAAGAGGGTCTGGGCATCAATCACTTCGGCATCAATACCCATTTCCTTGAGTTCCTTGGCCACTTGCATGACAATTCGCAGGGTAGATCCGTAGGAGACCAAGGTAATATCCGTTCCTTCCATCAATGTTTCCACCACGCCGATAGGGGTGCACCATTCTCCCATATTGGTCGGTCTTGGCTCCTTTAAGCGATACCCGTTCAGACTTTCTATAATCAGGGCTGGTTCGTCACTTTTCATCAAGGTATTGTAAAAGCCGGCTGCTTGGGTCATGTTTCGCGGAGCAAGGATATAGATGCCCCGAAGCAAATGGATCAATCCGCCCATGGGGGAGCCCGAATGCCAAATGCCCTCGAGTCGATGGCCGCGGGTACGCACGATCAAAGGTGCTTTTTGCTTGCCAACTGACCGGTACCTAAGCGTAGCCAGGTCGTCGGTCAGTACGGACATGGCATAAAAGATATAGTCCAAATACTGGATCTCGGCAATGTGTCGCAAGCCACGTAGGGCCAATCCGATTCCCTGACCAATGATGGTCGCCTCACGAATACCCGTATCGGCCACCCTATGTTCCCCATATTTTTTCTGAAGCCCCTCCAATCCTTGGTTCACATCCCCAATGGTGCCACTATCCTCCCCAAATATGAGCAGCTCAGGATAGGTTTCAAAAAGGGCATCAAAATTGTCGCGTAGTATGATACGCCCATCCACCATCTCAGCTTCCTCCCCATACTCAGGAACCACGGGGGCAACGGAGGTTGCATTGCTGGGAAGTTCACTGTACAGTTGGGAACTAAATTTGGGTTGGGTGTCTTCCATAAAGGAATCCACCCACTGTTCCAAGGTGTGCCTTTCTGGGAAATCCTCCCCAATCAAATAGCGCAAGGCTTTCCGTGCATGTCTTGACAAGTCCCTTTTGAGGGGTTCTTCAATGGATATTAAATCGTTCCTTACCTTACCAATAAAGTTCCGGTTATGGCTCTGGGCGGCAACGGAATCCAACAATTGCACCAACTCCTTTTTAAGTTCCCTTTGTTCTTCCAAGTGTTCACTCCAAGCCTCCCTTTTTGCCAAACGCACTTCCTTGCTGGCCTTTTTTTCCAATTCGGAAAGCTCTTCTTCGGTGGCGATGCCCGATGACACGATCCATTCCCGAAACCGTTTGTTACAGTCATTGTCGCGCTCCCACTGCAAACGCTCCTCACTTTTGTAGCGCTCATGCGACCCTGAGGTAGAATGGCCCTGAGGTTGTGTCAGTTCGGTTACATGGATCAAAATGGGCACATGTTCTTCCCTGGCCATGTCCGAGGCATTTTCATAGACATGCATCAAGGCCGTATAATCCCAACCCTTTACTTTAATGATCTCTATGCCCTCTTCCTCCCCATTGCGCTGAAAGCCCGCCAATACCTTTGAAATATCCTGCTTGGTGGTATGGTATTCGGCCGGGACGGAGATACCGTATTCATCATCCCAGACACTTATGACCATGGGAAGTTGCATCACTCCTGCCGCATTGAGGGTCTCCCAGAAAAAACCTTCACTGGTACTGGCGTTGCCAATGGTACCCCAAGCCACCTCATTTCCATTGATGGAAAAACCTTCGGCAGGCACCCCGTCGACTTCCCTATATATCTTTGAGGCCTGGGCAAGTCCCAACAATCGGGGCATTTGGCCGGCGGTACAGGAAATATCCGGACTGGAATTCTTTTGGGCTGTCAAATCCTTCCAACTTCCATCCTCCTGAAGGCTCACGGTCAAGAAATGGCCACCCATCTGTCTTCCGGCACTCATGGGGTCTTTCTCAAAATCCGTGGTGGCATACAGCCCATGAAAAAACATCTTGGCATCCAACAGTCCAAGAGCCATCATAAAGGTCTGATCCCGATAATAGCCACTTCTAAAATCCCCATTCTTAAATGCCCGGGCCATTGCCAATTGCGGTAATTCCTTCCCGTCCCCGAAGATGCCAAACTTGGCCTTTCCGGTCAATACCTCCTTACGGCCGATCAAACTACAGGTCCTACTGACAACGGCGATTGCATAGTCGTGGAGAATCTGCTCCTTAAAATCGTCAAAAGATATTTCATTACTGGTTTCAGGGGACACTTTCATCCGTTCAAATATTATTTTTTAATTGGTCGTACCTCGATTTTGCTCAGTACGGGAATGTAATTCGCCATTACACATCTCAGTGGGTATCAAGAATTGTTATGGCGCATTGCATGGGCAAGGTTGCTTTGGTCAAAGATAAGGAAGAAAGGGCATTATGTCAACGCCAAACAAAGAATAATATTTTAAAATTAACAACAAAACAGACATATAAATGAAAATATCACATAAAAACCCAATAAAACAGGTTTTTGATTGACAAATCAACAAATAAAAGTGTAATGAAAGCCAACGGACAAATCAAAACCATTTCCGTCTCACCAAGCCAAGAAGGGTCTTGGGGCTCACAGTGACGATAAAACGGATTCTTTCCGCATAATTGGGCTGTGCCACTTCCCAACCCAGGTTGGAATAAACGGGAAAGTACAATTCAAAATAATCGGTTACCAAATTGAGCCGTATGCCCGAATCATATACAAAACGTTCCTTGATTCCCTTGTTCTTCACAAGTCCGGCATCCCCATATAGCTCAATCCAACGCCAGAGGTTGATACTGGTATTTACCGTGGCCATCCAGTCATTGGCAAAGGGGTTGTCCAATTTTGACTTAAAACCACCTTCGGCAATTACAATCTGTTGGCTAAAGATCCCATCGTCCTCCGAACGTCCCAAATAACTATAATCAAACAAATAATCCGTGGGACGATCCAGGGCAAAACTGAAGTAGTTGGGATCATTGTAGGAAAGGGTTTTGTTCCTCAAGAATTTCCCAGCAAAAAAACGAAGGTTGAACTGGGTATTGCTTTCAAAGAGTTTTCGATATTCCATCTCAAACACCAATTTCGAAAAATCCTTGGCAAATTGGGCATCGGCGAACCAGGACATATAATCAATGATCCCATTGTCCACATTGACGTAGCGCGCATTGAACACACTGTAATCAGGGGGAGTCTCAAAATCACCCAAACTGGGGTCCTTGGTCCTAAAGACATTGATATACCTAAAGTTGAGAAAATGCCGTTTGTTGGATCTCAGGTTATCGGGCCGCCAGCCAAAACCTATGGAAGGCGTCACGGTGGAGTACCGCGAATTCTCTTGATAGTGGGAGGTAGACCCCCGTAACGAATACGTAGACACATAATGTCCGCTTGTATTGTGGTATTTTCGATAGCTCAATCTTCCAAAACCCACAAGGGCCTTCTCCCTGGGTGCGTAGGAGGGGGAGAGGTCATATACAAAGGGCCGCTCCAAGAAGGTC
>JBFOLQ010000504.1:0-3908 GCA_040830145.1 Flavobacteriaceae bacterium
CGATGGTTTTGGGAATGATTTCGGAAGCGACCAAAATTAGAATGGTCATTATGGTGGATACAACCCCTACCATAAGGTCTTCCGTGAACTCTATTCCCATGAACGAACGTTGGGTAGAGCCATACAGTTGGACGTAGGCCACTTTGGCCTGCACGCCCACAAGAATGGCACCCACGGTATGGGCAATGGTGTTAAGTGTTAATATGGCTATCAAAGGCTTGTCCACATCATTTTTCAACGCTTCCAAAGTAGCGGCGTAACCTTTGCCCTCCTGCTTTTTTACCTTAATAAAAGTAGGTGTAATGCTTAAAAGGACGGCTTCCAGTATGGAGCACAAAAAGGAAAAGAAGATGGATATGAATGCATAAAAAAGCAGCAGCCCCATAGTATATGAGTTTGAATGCGAATGTAAGGATATTTTGGGGCAATGGATCTATAGACCCTTGAAGAGTGCTTCGTAAAATAGTTGTTGTACTGCAGTGCGGATGTTCAATTCGTATAATTTGCGATGGGTTCGGCTGGGATATACCCTATTGGAAAGAAAAATATAAACGAAATCAGATTGAGGGTCTGCCCAAGCAAAGGTGCCTGTAAACCCACTGTGCCCAAAACTTTGGGGACTTGCTTCCGGTGCTGGATAGGCCATTTTGAGGGAAAGGGTGTCGTTCCCCAAGAGCGGTTTGTCAAAACCCAGCCCCCTTCTATTCCCATTTTCGGGGAATTGTATGCTGGTAAACGCTACCACGGTTTCAGGTCTAAGGTATTGCTTGCCATTAAAAGCTCCCTTGTTAAGGTACAACTGCATCATCTTGAACAGGTCTTCGGCCGTGGCAAACAGTCCGGCATTGCCAGAGACCCCACCCAAAAGCGCCGCATTTTCATCATGCACCCAACCCTGAACAAGGTCGTTGCGAAATAGGGTGTCCATTTCGGTGGGCACAATGTTGTTTGGAAGATTGCGGACCGAGGGCACAAATCCCATGGTGGAGCACCCCATTGGGCCGTAAAATTCAGTTTGTAGGTATTCTTGGAAGTCCCGCCCGGTCAATTGTTCAATAAGTTTGGGAAAGATTAGAAAGGCTTGCCCGGAATAGCGATATTTCTTTTCCCCTGTTTCTGACTTGGCAATGCGCCTATACATGCGTTTGTCAAAGTTGTCCCTGACATACAGATTTTGGTAGGCCTTTTTGGTGAACCGTCCCTTCTTTTCAGGGCGCACAAAGCGACGTTTCAATTTCCCGTTGTTTAAAACGTCATTCAAGAAAACAATATAGGGTGCCAGCCCCGCTTGATGGGCCAGGATTTCCCTTAAGGTAATATCTTTTTTATCCTTTTGGCCCCGCCAAGACCTCCAATAGGTACTGAAAGGTTTGTCTAAATCCAATACACCTTCCCCTATCAGTTTCATCAACGCGGGCAAGGGGGCGGTAATCTTGGTGATGGATGCCAAATCGTACAGGTCTGTATTCGTGACGGGCTGTATACTATCATAGGTGTGAAAACCATATGATTTATGGAAAAAGACCTGTCCTTTGTGTGCTACCAGTATCTGGGCGCCAGGGAAAGCACTCTCTTTTATACCATTCGTTATGATGGAATCGACCCTCTGATACAACCTCAGGGAGTCCATTTTTCGATCATGGCGGGAGAACGTATACAGATTGTCGGGTTTTTTGACGGTTTGTCCAATGACCGTTGAAATCCCAAGGAGCGGCAAGACAAAACCGATAAGTATATTACGCCCCATGACTTTTTTTACTATATAAAGTGTTACTTTAATAAGTGAACTATATCCTTCGCAAAATAAGATGCTATAATGTCTGCCCCCGCTCTTTTTATGGCTATGGTCTGTTCCATCATAACGGCGTCATGGTCCAACCAACCTTTTTCGGCTGCCGCCTTAAGCATGGCGTACTCTCCGGAAACTTGGTACACTGCTACTGGCACTTCCACTTCGTTTTTGATTTCCCTGACCATATCCAAGTAGGGAAGTCCAGGTTTTACCATGACAATATCGGCACCTTCATCCACATCTTGGTGTACCTCCCTTAGTGCCTCAAAGCGATTGGAGGGATCCATTTGATAGGTGTTTTTATCCCTGGGGACATTATGGGCTTCCACGGGGGCCGAATCCAAAGCGTCCCGAAATGGTCCATAAAAGGCACTGGCATATTTGGCACTGTAGCTCATAATCCCAGTATGGGTATGACCCTCGTCCTCCAAAGTTTCCCTGATGGCCAATATACGACCATCCATCATATCACTCGGCGCTACGAAGTCGGCCCCAGCTTGGGCGTGGGAAAGTCCCATTTCGGCCAAGAGTTCCACCGTCTCATCATTCAATATTCTACCATTGTCCACAATTCCGTCGTGACCGTATGAAGAGTATGGGTCCAAGGCCACGTCGGTCATTACCAACATATCCGGACAGGCATTTTTAACCGTCTTAATGGCCCGTTGCATCAAACCATTCGGATTTAAGGCTTCGCTTCCCTTATTGTCCTTAAGTTTTTCAGGGACCTTTACAAAAAGTAAAACCGCACAGAGCCCCATTTGCCAAAGTTCCCTGGCCTCTTTTTCCAGATGGTCGAGGCTTAATCGGTAATAATTGGGCATGGAAGGAATTTCTTCCTTAATCCCTTTACCTTCCACCACAAAGAGTGGTACTAAAAAGTCATGGGGAGTGACAACGGTTTCGCGTACCAAATCCCTTATGGATTTTGAGGCTCTAAGTCTTCTGCTACGAATGAATGGGTACATATGGCTAGATTTCGATTTCTCCCTGCAGATAGGTAATGGCGCTTCCGCCAATTTTTACCCTATCCCCCAAAAACTGGCAGTATAGGTTTCCGCCACGTTTGGAGAGTTGTTTTGCGTGCAAGCTTGATTTTTCCAATATTTTTGACCAGTAAGGGATGAGCATGGTATGGGCGGAACCAGTCACGGGATCTTCTGGAACACCACTGCCGGGGGCAAAGAAACGGGAGACAAAATCTACGCGCTTCCCTGGAGCGGTTACGATAACACCCCTGCAATCTAATTTGCTCAATTCAAAATGATTGGGATGTATAGATTCAATAAATTCTTGAGATGCATATATCAGCATATAGTCCGTCTTTCCCCTTAGCACCTTGTTCGGTGCCTGGCCAATGGCCTCAATAAGACCATCTGGTATATCAGTTGTTTTGGGGGCATCAGAGGGAAAGTCGAGCTCTAGGAGCCCATTTTCCTTTTTTTCCACGGCAAGAATGCCCCGTTGCATTGATTTAAACTGAATGGTATTTTCTTTGTGGCCATAGTGCGTAAACAGTACATGGGCCGTGGCGAGGGTGGCATGTCCACATAAGGCGACTTCAACTTCGGGGGTAAACCACCTTAGTTCATACAGATTACCTTTTTTTACTGCAAAAGCAGTCTCGGATAGATTGTTCTCAGAAGCGATTTTTTGCATGAATGGAGCATCAATCCATTCAGGTAGAATACAGACAGCTGCTGGATTTCCTTCGAAAACCTTTTTCGCAAAAGCATCAACTTGATATAGGGTATATTTCATTCGAATGGATTTAGACCAATATCAAAAAGAGATGGGACATGTCTATTTTCTTTTTGCCATTCTCTCTTTTTTCCTCTCGGTTCTTGCTTCTCACCTCTGTTTTCATCCCCTTTTGTGACGGAGGCCTTACCTACCTCGAGCCATGTCGGTCAAGACGGGCCGTTGAAGCAGGTTCCCTTGCACTGTAATAGGGTTTCATTACCCAAAGTTAGGAAGACCTACTGGCTTTCCAAAAGTATCTTGGCTTAAACCCACTCACGGGGATTTTTAAGGACATCGATTAATTTTTCCTCCTCACTGCCCTTCTCAGGATGATGGTCATACCGCCATTGTACGTTTGGGGGAAGGCTCATTA
>JBFOLQ010000505.1:0-3003 GCA_040830145.1 Flavobacteriaceae bacterium
GCAGGAGTTGGAGAAACGGATTCAACGCTTAGAACGGGAATAATCAATGGTCTAAAACCAATCCTTATTCCCATTCTTTAAAACCTATTCAATCATGAAATCCACCAACATCCACATTAACATCCTTTGTCTAATAGGCACACTATTTACACGGGGATCCATCCATACAGGCCCAAACGGATTCTGAGAACTATATCAGAAAAATTGTCCCCAAAAATGCCATGGGCATCACCGAACTGGAGAATGAACTGGCAGGTAATCCCAACCTACCCGTTTCATTGACATTGAACCAGACTGTTAGTCCAGGAGACTATACTGCCAGCAAAGAGATTATCCTAAAGCCCGGGTTTCATGCCGCTTCGGGTTCCGATGTACACGTATTTATCACATCTGGGGTCAACGAGGACTTTTTGGAGTCCATCACCTATCTCAACGGACATGGAAAGTCCCTACAGTCCATGGCCAGGGGCCAAAGTCCTAATGGAAAGGACATGGTCAGCTTCAGGGAATATGATGAATATGGCAAGATGTCCAAAAGCTACCTTCCATATACGGCCAACCAAAATTCGGGTCAATTGGTAACAGACCCCAAGACAGGACAACAGGCCAAGTAACAATCCCTGTATGGGGACAGCTATGCGTTTACGGAGACCCATTTTGATGGGTCACCCCTTAACCGGGTCCAGGAATCTTCCTCGCCAGGATACGATTGGCGGTTGTTACCCACCAGTGACAATGACCATAGGTTGATTTTTTGCTAGCCGTATTTATATTGAAGTGATTTAAACAAAGAATAGGGTTGTTGGATTATAGGAAGAATCCATTCCCGGATGGGTCGTTTTACTTTGGAAGACCCTATCAATTTGTTGCAGATAGGACAGCTAACCCTATAAATTTTACATTCAACGGGCCTATTTTGTTCTTGGCATGGACCAACTTATTTTTATGGCCTTTTAAATTTGTTGCAAATAGTTCATAGTCAAACGTTTCATCCATACATTTCAACCATTGAAACCAAACAAGGGTCTTTATCTCAAATTTGTTTTAGGAGTTTTTTTTGGGCAAAGGGCGATTACCATTATTTTTTTGACCATTTCACTTACAGGTTACTCCCAAGAATATACGGAGACATGGACAGGAAACGGAACTGTTTGGTCTTCGAACATATGTGATTTGACCGTTTCAACCTCGGTTTCCGGCCTGACCAATGGGGCCACGGTCAGTTTCAGCACAGGGGACATGGGCTGTAACGGTCCTACTGTTTATTCATCAAATTCAATAGTGGGTCGTGGTGCACTGGCCCCATTTTTGGACTTTGGCAATAGAGGAAAAGGCATTCTTACATTTTCGTTCAGTCATCCGGTAAACAACCCCATACTCCATATCGATAGATTGGGAGGGGGGTATTCCCCAGGCCCCAGTTCCAATTCCGCTTTGCTGACATTGATTACACCGGGCCTTTCCTTGACAAGGTTATCAGGTAATGGAGATCATTTTGAGGTAACTCCAACTACCATTACCAGAACGCCAGACCAATTGTTTGGCAGCAATACCACCCCGGAGTGTGGTGCCCCCAATGAGGGAGGAGCGGCAGGATCTGTTCAAATTGTGGGGACCGTATCAACAATATCCTTTGAGTTTGAATTAAATGGAGCGGATGGATTTGCTGATGCCATAGAAATTGTGTGGGAAACCTATTGTGATTTTGATAGGGATGGTATTGATGACCCTGTGGATCTGGATGACGATAACGACGGGATTTTAGATACTGTGGAACAAGGAAGTGACCCAATGCGGGACACCGATGGTGATGGTTTGATGGATGCGTATGACCTTGATAGTGATGGAGATGGCTGCCATGATGTCATTGAGGCTGGCTTTGGTGACCCTGAGGGTGACGGAATCTTGGGAGCCCTACCGGATACTGTAAATACGGATGGATTGATTATAGATGAAAGTGACGGTTATACCACACCTATAGATCAAGATTCAAACAGCATATTTGACTTTCAGGAATATACCGCCCCTTTAATCATTGCACAACCCATCAATGTGGTTTCATGTGCAGGGGGCACCGCCAATCTTACTGTTTCTGTCCAAAATGCATCTTCCATACAATGGCAGGTAAGTGATGATGGAGGGATAATTTGGATGGATTTGGTCAATGGCAATCATTATCAAGGGGTTGATCGGGATGAGTTGCAAGTTTTAGGGGTTACCACTGAAACCGGGAATTTACTGTTCCGAATACAGATGGAGTTTTGCACTATGCCCATTGTGTCAGAAGCCGCGTCAATCTCCGTAATGGAGGTTCCTGATGCGGGTGTTGATGGAATCAAGATATTTTGCCCTGATGATGTACCCGAAAACCTCATAGGTTCCCTAGGGGGCAATCCTGATCTAAACGGTGTTTGGAATCCTCCATTGAGTGGAAATAGTGGCGTGTTCAATCCCCAAATCGATGCTCCCGGGGCATACACCTACCGGGTAGACAATGGGGTATGCCCTATTTCCGAAGCGGTGGTGATGGTACATGTTGTGGAGCTACCGACCATTACAAATGTCAATGTGGTGGATTTCAGCAATAATAACCGTATATCTGTTGAAGTGGAAGGAAACGGGTCTTATGAATATTCCATTGATGGATTTAGGTATCAAGGCGAACCCGTCTTTGAAAACCTTTCCCCTGGGGGGTATGTTATTTATGTAAGGGAAGAGTTGGGATGCGAGGTGGTTACGGCCACTGCAACCATTTTGGACTATCCACGATTTTTCACACCGAACGGGGATGGGGTCAACGATCAATGGCATATTCAGGGGATTTCCAATATTGGGATATATGACCTATTTATTTTTGATCGGTATGGCAAATTGCTCAAAACCTTGGATAATGGGTCATTTGGTTGGGATGGGACCTATAACAATTCAATCATGCCCTCTTCTGATTATTGGTTTACGTTCACAACTTTGGAAGGAATGACCAAAACGGGGCATTTTACATTA
>JBFOLQ010000506.1:0-4884 GCA_040830145.1 Flavobacteriaceae bacterium
ACTTCCCCGTATGGAACGAAGCCAGTTTCAAGGCATTTTCATCCGCCTCAGCCCCTGAATCGCACAGAAAGAGGGTATACGCTCCGCAACCGGATAATTCCCCCAATTTGTGTGCTAATTCTTTTTGCAAGGGATTTTTTATGGAATTGCTATAGAATCCAATGGCATCCAGTTGGGTTTTTAATTTTTGTACATAATGCGGATGTGCATGCCCTATGGAAATCACCGCATGTCCCCCATAAAAATCGAGATAGGTCTCCCCTTTATCATCTACCACCTCAATCCCTTTTGCAGCCACAGGCGTCGCATCATAAACTGGATATACGTCAAATAAATTCATTCGTCTGTTGTTTGTTTCAACTTATGTAAGCTCCGCTCAATGCAAGCCACTCAGTATAAGTGTCAATCGTTGTTGGTTGTTCGTCTTTCGCTTTGGGCGTTTTGGAATCCTAGCATACTTAATTCAACACTGCCTTATCCCTTTCGTATCCTGCTTATCTTTTCAAAGGAAGCCACAATTCCCCTGATTAGGGACGAGCTTAGGCCTTGGTGTTCCATTTCGTTCAATCCTTCAATGGTACACCCCTTGGGTGTGGTGACCCTATCAATTTCTTCCTCAGGATGACTCCCGGATTCAATCAACAGTGTGGCCGCGCCATTACAGGTGTGCATGGCCAGTTCCTGAGCTTCCTTGGCATCAAAACCCAATTGGATGGCCCCCTGGGTCGTGGCGCGTATCAAACGCATCCAGAAGGCAATACCACTCGCACATATGACCGTGGCCGCCTGCATCTGTTCCTCGGGAATTTCCAAGGAATGCCCCATACGTTCAAAGATGGCCTTGGCCACATTGACACGCTTTTTCCCCTGGGTGTTGCTGCAAAGGCATGTCATGGATTTTCCCACGGAAATAGCCGTGTTGGGCATACTTCTTATAATGTATTTATCGTTCCCAATCACGGATTCCATTTTAGCAATACCAAATCCTGTGATGGTGCTGATAACTACGTGTTTTTCGGTGAGTAAATCCTTAATATCGTGCAAAATAGCTTCAAAATGCCCCGGTTGTACAGCGAAGATGAGAATGTCGGATTTCTTGACCGCTTCGGCATTATCACTGGTCACGGTGACATTACCATAGTTTTCAAAATCCTTTATTTCCGCAATGTTCCTTTTTGTCAGGTACATGGTAGTGGCCCCATTGCTATGCAATATGCCCTTGGCAATGGCAAGTCCTAAATTCCCAGCTCCTATAATGGCTATTTTCATGGATTATTTATTGATTCGTTAATCGCGTTTACACTTTGTACTTCGTTCTTTTAAACTTTGTATTTAAAACACTCCTGCCTTTAGTTGCAATCCTTCCCTTTCTTCAAATCCAAACATTAGGTTCATGTTCTGTACTGCCTGTCCGGAAGCACCCTTTAACAGATTGTCGATGGCGGAGGTCACCAGGAGTACATCGTCATATGTGTGCAGATGGATATGACATTGGTTGGTATTCACCACTTGTTTTAAGTGAATGGGCACCTCGGCAATATGTGTGAACACAGCATCTTTATAGAACTCATGGTAGAGGGATTTTGCCTCTTCCACACTCCCAGAAAATTTCGTGTATGCCGTTGCGAGGATGCCACGGGAAAAATTGCCCCGATTGGGCAGGAAAAAAAGTTTTCCCACAGTGTTCCCAAATGATGACAGGCTTTCCCCTATTTCCCCCAAGTGCTGGTGCACAAAAGGTTTGTACCAGCTTACATTGTTGTTCCGCCAACTAAAATGAGTGGTCCCACTTGGTTTTACGCCCGCTCCCGTGCTCCCCGTTACTGCGTTGATATGGGTTTCATCGTTGAGCAATCCCTCCTTGGCCAAGGGCAATAGGGCCAATTGTATGGCCGTGGCAAAACATCCCGGATTGGCCAGGGCTTCTGCCCTCACCACTTTTTCCCTGTTGAGCTCTGGCAGTCCATAAATAAACTGTTTCCCCTTAAAACCAGCATTCTGTTGCAACCTAAAATCATTGCTCAAGTCAATGATCTTGGTCTTTTCAGAAAAGGGATGATCTGCCAAGAAAGCAATGGAATTGCCATGGCCCAAACATAAAAAGACCACATCCACCCCAGGGTCAATTTCCCCTTGGAATCGTAAGTTGGTTTGACCCAATAAATCGGGATGTGCCTCTACTATTGGTTTTCCGGCCCGGGTGGTACTGAACACGAAACCGATCTTCACCTGGGGATGGCTGAGCAATAGTCGTATCAATTCTCCTCCAGTATATCCGGAGCCCCCTATTATTCCTGCTGTTATCATTGGTTATTATTGGGTTTATGTTTTGTGGTCATTCGGTTGCGCACCACTGATTTTTTTAAGCTGACACCGTCACTTTCTTTATGGAATGTCCCTTAATCAGTTTCCGCTTTATGGGTAAGGGACTTATTTACATAATTCGCAATCTTCCCAGGATTGGATAAAATCTTGATAAAGCCCTTGGCCTCATCAGCTGTCCATCCCTTGTTCATCTCCCCATAACTTCCAAAGGAAGCATTCATCAAATCGTGTGGCGACCGTATGCCATTCAGTTCAAATCTATAGGGATGTAACGTGACAAACACATCACCCGAAACATGTTTTTGGGTATCTGTCAAAAAGGTTTCTATGTTACGCATGACCGCATCCAGATACTGTCCCTCGTGCAACAGCATACCATAAAAATTGGCCAATTGCTCCTTTTGATATTGTTGCCATTTGCCCAAAGTGTGCTTCTCCAGTAAATGGTGGGTCTTTATGACAATGAGCGGTCCAGCAGCCTCAAAACCTACCCGGCCCTTGATTCCTATAATGGTATCACCTACATGAATATCCCGGCCAATGGCATACTTTGCCGCCATTTCATTGAGCTTTTCAATAGTACGGACCGGAGTGTCGAATTCACCATCCAAGGCAACCAATTCGCCCTTTACAAAAGTGAGTCTGACCTCCTTTGAAGCCCTGGCCTGTAATTGGCTGGGATAGGCTGTTTCAGGTAATGGCAGATGGGAGGTTAGGGTCTCATCACCTCCTACCGAAGTACCCCATAATCCCTTGTTTATGGAGTACTTTGCCTTTTCCCAAGAATATGTCATTCCATTTTCCTGTAAGTATGTTATTTCTTCTTCCCGAGATAATTTACCATCCCGTATGGGGGTAACAATTGTTATATGGGGCGCCAGGGTCTGAAAGATCATGTCAAAACGCACTTGGTCATTTCCGGCGCCCGTACTACCATGGGCTATATGGGTCGCCCCAATTTTTTTGGCATGTTCCACAATCTCAACTGCCTGCACTATGCGCTCGGCACTTACCGAAAGAGGATAGGTATTGTTCCGCAGTACATTGCCAAACACCAAATACTTTACTACCTTATCATAAAAGGTCTGTACCGCATCTATGGATGTAAAGGAGGCCACTCCCAATTCAAAGGCCCTTTTTTCCATGTTGTGGATCTCTTCCTTTGAAAAGCCCCCAGTGTTTACACTGACGGCATGTACCTCA
Source organism: Flavobacteriaceae bacterium (assembly GCA_040830145.1). Classification (GTDB taxonomy): domain Bacteria; phylum Bacteroidota; class Bacteroidia; order Flavobacteriales; family Flavobacteriaceae; genus JBFOLQ01. The sequence continues at coordinate 3,529 of JBFOLQ010000506.1, forward strand.
AACCCTTCTTCCTTGGACAGATACATGGCACAGTACGAAGTATCCAATCCGCCGCTATAGGCCAATACGAGTTTTTTCATTGTATTCAATATTCGTTTTTCTTTGTTTTTATTCGTTCTCTTTGGCCATGTTGAAGATGACTTTTCCCTTCATCCCTATATCCTTAATGGGGTAACTGGCGCCTAATTTTCCAATTCCAGGAATACATCCCCGCCATTGAAAATCACAAAATCCCATTCTCCATGGCCCTTGTTCATTTTTTTGTTCCGTTCCCATTCTTTCTACCGGGTTTCATCAGGAACATTTTTTCCTTTATACGTTTAAGCCTCTCGAACGTCTTTTTGGTAATCTTTCGCTTTTGCACGGTGCGTTGTTTGGTATGGGGGTCGTACAACATGCCTGTACAAAGGCACATTTTCTGTTCTGTTCTGGTTAGAACATCAAAGTTTTTACAGGTTTGGCACCCCTTCCAAAAGTCTGGGTCACTTGTCAGTTCAGAGAAAGTCACTGGCTTGTAGCCCAGTTCATAATTCATCTTCATGACAGCCAAACCTGTGGTAATCCCAAATATCTTGGCATTGGGATACTTTTCCTGTGAAAGCGCAAAAATTCGCTGCTTTATTTTCTTCGCCACCCCCTGTCCCCGATACTCGGGATGTACGATAAGGCCTGAGTTGGCCACAAAGTCCTTATTGCCCCAGACTTCGATATAACAAAAACCTGCGAAGGTTTCCCCATCCAAGGCTATGACGGCATTACCATTGCGCAACCGTCGTATGATGTATTCTGGCGTACGTTTGGCAATACCCGTCCCCCGTACCTTCGCCGATTCGGCGATGGTATCACAAATGGTCTGGGCATACTTTATATGGGATTCGTTGGCAACAACAATACGCATTGCTGATGTATTTTAACAAAACTTGATTTTAAAATATCGGAGTTGATTGCGGGAATGGACTCACCTAATCCCAAACTGGAAGCGCACCCTTACGGGCGACGACGTAGTGTGAACGGACGGAATGGCACAGAGATGCCAAATGTGATGAATATGTTACTTTGTTCGTTCATTATGAAAACAAATGTACAAATTTCAGTATACCGACCTATTTAAAACCCGTTTTTTTTTGAATTAGTGATTTTAGGTTTTCAATTTTGAAGAATTCATACCCCATAAAACCAATGACCACCAAATATTCAATCAGAAGTAGCCAAGGGCTTTCCTTAAACTCAGGTTGGGAATAGGCGAAATAACTTAAAATCACCATGGCCGACCATAATAAGGGAAAGCGATATTCCGTAAAAATGGCCAACAAAACCAAAAAAATGAGATACCATGGATGTACAGTGGCCGAAATG
>JBFOLQ010000507.1:0-8874 GCA_040830145.1 Flavobacteriaceae bacterium
CAGGATGAAAAGACCATTGGCTTTGCCTATCTGGGACAGGCCCCAAGTAAGAAAAACACATTTGACTACGTGGTGTTTCTTGAGCCCGACCTCCGTATCAAAAAATCAAAAATCCTTATATATCGCGAAGATCATGGACGGCAAATAGGCAGTCAACGATGGTTAAAGCAGTTTATTGGCAGAAAACCGGGGGACACCCTTATCTATGGAGAAACCGTTGATGCCATTTCCGGGGCCACCATCTCGGCCTCTTCCATGACCAGAGCAGTACAGGATGTATTGACCAGTCTTAAAATTCTACGCGATAAAAAAATATTGAAATGAATCCTATTGAAAATATCAATCCCCTATACCGGAACCCCTTTGGCATGGCCTTTCAATGGAAGCGATGTCCCGCTGCCGAAGCCCTAAAAGTACATTTGGTCTTTAGGGACATGGGATTGTCCCTCTCCTTTGATGAGCTTTCAAAATTCTCAGGATGTATAGGCAAAGCCCTTCATAATGCATCCTATTGTAAGGGATGTCCCAACCACGGGGAATGTCGCACCCATCTCTTGGAGACCCCATTGAAACAGTTGAGCTTTGTCATGAACCATCAGGAATTGACCGCTTTGAAGGAATTGGTCGATGGCACTATTTTTCAACTGGGCCTAAATAAGTTGTTAAAGGGTTTATGATGCCACCGACAAGAATATTAGCCACGTAATTTTGAACGAAAAACAATCGAGATGTATGGGTAGAAACACTGTTCAGCGCTATTGGCCTACCTGATGGGAAGGTCTCAAAAGGTCATTCACTGTTTTTACGGGGTTAAAGGTCACGGAGGGCACCTCCACAAAAAGGGTATTCCAGTAAGCCATGGCCCCATTCCATAGGCCCGGCAGCTCCAAAGCTTTCAATTGCCTACCTTCCTTGGTCTTTTCAGTTATGAAACCCTGTTTCACATCTATAAAATTCATCAGATCGTACTTTTCCCCTTTATGGTTTCGTACCCCACAGACCAAATCCACAGGATTAAAATGGGAGGCGTTCTGCAAAATTGAAAACTGTTCGGTATGGTCCTTATCAATTTGGGCAGATTCAATGATTTGAAGTGAAACACGGCCCTTGTCATCCTCTATCCAGAAGGGACCACCCCCTGGTTCTCCCTCATTTTTGACCATGCCACAGATTCGGATAGGGCGATTGATCTTGTCCCGAATGATGGCCGTTTTTTCTTCCAAGGTATATTCCTCAAAGTTTTCTATAAAACGCACATTAAGCTCCTTTTCCAGAAAATCCATTGACTCGCCCAAAACGGCCTCATCCACCTCAGCGGCCTCCAATCTCGCCGAAAGGGCAAATGCCTTTTCCTGCACCCGAAGCAAGAGTCCGGCCAACATTTTTTTACTATTGCTTACCGCTTCCAGGTTTTTATCGGGAACTACATTGTCAATGTTCTTTATAAATATAATGTCGGCATCTTGTTCATTCAGGTTTTCAATCAAGGCGCCATGACCGCCTGGCCTAAAGAGTAGGGAGCCGTCACCATTCCTAAAAAGTTTATTGTTGGGGTCCACGGCAATAGTATCCGTAGTGGGTTTTTGGTTGGAAAAGCCCACATTGAAATTGATTCCCGTTGTATTGCCCACTTTTTGGGAGGCCCTTTTTTGTTCACTGTTGAACATTTCATTATGCTGTTCAGAAACGGTAAAGTGCAAACTGGCAATACCGTTTGTACCACTATAAAGGGCTGCTTCCTTCAAATGTTCTTCAAAGGGAGTCGCCAAATGATTGCCATATTTATGAAAGGGCAATAGGCCCTTGGGGTAGAATCCATAGTTAAGCCCATCCTCCGATAGGATTTGGTGTACGAAATTATAAAACTCCGCACCCTTATTATTGGGCTCAGGCCTAACCTTGATGGCGGCCAACTTAAAAAAGGGCAATTGCTTGGCGCCCATATAAAAATGTTGGAGTTCCTTGCCTTCGACACGGTCAAAATAGGCCCCCAATTCTTCATTCTGGGAATCATACCCTTCCAAGAATTGAAACAACATTTTAAACATACGGGACGCTGCCCCAGAAGCCGGAACAAATTTGAGGAGATCCAAATCCTTACGTTTCGATTCGAAATCACCAATAAGCTCCCGTTCCTCCCCCTCCGAAAAACGGAGAATCCCATCTCCTACGACAGCTGCCTTATTGAGTTTCACAAAGGGAATCCCTTCCTTAAAAATATCGATTTGGTCCAGTACTTTTTCCTTGCTTATACCCTTACTGGATAATAATTGTAAGTCTTGTTCCGTGAACATTCCCTTTTATTTTGTTTACGCACAATCGTACCAGTTCAATCATCTTCTGTTACATTGGGTGGTTCAATAAACCCACCAACCCAACCTCCTGTAGAGATGTTTTTGACACCCCTTTCGACACGCCCAAGGAGACGTTTTTAATATAGTCTTGCTTTTAAAGAACCTGTACGATAGTGGATAATCAGTTTATTTATTCAAAAGTTTATCAATATGGGCAACAGCCGTTTTCAGTCGGGTTTTTTTATCTCCCTTCAAAATAACAAAATTACGGTCATATCGTATCAATGTATCTTCAAATTGTTGAAACATCTCTCTGCGTTCAAGGGGTTTATCCCGTAAATCGTCCTTTTCCCAAGGCACATCGATATAGGTCAAAAAATAAAGGTCGTACGTATTTCGTAAGGCGTATTTTTCAAGGAGGGGGTCGCAATATCCCAAATAGTACGCTTCTGAATACACCTTGGTCTCCAACAAATCTGTATCGCAAATAAGAACATCAGTGGCCTTGGGCGTCAATTCGTTCTCCAATTGAATCTGTCCTTCCGCAATGGGCAATAAATCATGGGACTCACAAGTCCTACGCTCGTTGTTCCATTTGTCCTGTAGATATTGCCTGGCATACTCGGGTACCCAAACCGTATTGTAATGGCGGGCCAACTGTTGTGAGAGGGTCGTTTTTCCGGTGGATTCCGGGCCAAAGAGCACTACTTTAATAATGTCTGAGGGCTTTTGTGCAAGTTTTTTCTCCATTCCCTATAGCCTTGAATGGCCAAGATGGTAAAGATAAGGTATTGTAGGGAGAGCATACCCCATCCTCTATACGCATAAAGTGGTACCGTAATGACATCGGCAATAATCCAGAGGGTCCAGTTTTCCAATTTCTTTAGGGCCATATACCACATGGCCGTAAAAAAGAGTCCGGAGGTCACAATATCCACATAGTTAGAGGTTTCAATTGCATACCCAAATATTCTATACACCCCATAATTGAAGAAGATGGTCAGTACAAAAAGTATGATACCGATCATTTTCTCCCGGGTAGTGGTCCTTGAAATCCTCACAACAGCCTCATTCCCTTTTTTACGGGCCCAATTCCACCACCCATAGAGGCTCATGAGGGTCCAATATAAATTCATCATCATGTCACCAAGGAGACCATCCTTTAAAAAAAGATAAAATGAAATGATGGTAGCGACCAGACCCGTTGGATAGACGAGGATATTCTCCTTTTTTGCAAACCAAACACTTAAGATGCCCGTTACAAAGGCCACGGCCTCCAGAAAGATGACATAGGTCTCTTTTGACCGATACGCATCCAGAAAAAAATCAAAAATGGGGCTCATAACCGCTGCGGTCACTTTTCACGATCTTCATATATAAAAGCCCCTTTTCCATCAACTCAAAGGCCCCTTTGATCTCAGTTTGCAACAAGTTCATCACCTTGTCGTATTCCCCAAAAACTTGGGTGCTGAGGGAATTCTCAACCACAGTGAGTCCGGATGCCCTTATTTTTTTTATAAAATCAATGATGATAGGTTCAAAATCGTCCTGAAGGGGGGTCAGGGTAAGTTCTACGGAAATGTCCATTCACAAGGGGCTGTAAGTTTATGCCAAAACTACTACAAACCGTACATTCCATCCCTATAAAATTTCTATTGTGACACAAAATAATCATAAGGGAAGCTGGAAAAGGAGTAGAGTCAAGGGTTAAGGGTTAAGGGTTAAGGGTTAAGGGTTTAGAAGATGGACATATTTTACTTATAATGTCTTACACCTTGTATTTATTGTCATTTTGATTTGGGCTTTAATTTGTATTACACTACAAATCAATTTTTTAATATAAACTTATTCGTATGAAACCCTACTTGGTCCTTAGGGCATGTGCACATGTAAACCCCTCAAATTCCATGAGCTCCAAATCAAATGTTATTTCCTTTCCCTTATAGTGGGCCTTACCAGTGGTATGCGCATCCCCTAAGGCGAAATCCCGAATAATGATGTTCTGTAAAAAACTCAACCCAGGGATGGAGCACACTTTGTAAATTGCTTCCTTGCAGCACCATACCAAGGTCAACTTGCGAATCAGGGCATCTGTATTGGCCAATGACCGATATTCACGTAATGGTGTGAACTTATGGGCTATCCTAAGGATTTTGTCGCGTTGTTTTTCAATATCGATACCCACTTCCCTTCCCTTGCTTACTACAATACCCGTAAATTCATGGGAATGGGTAATGGATATGTAGGTTCCATCCTTAAGATGGGGCTTGCCATGTTCATCATAGTAAAGATCCCGATCCACATAATCGGCCAAAGCCATCAAATGGCGGATACTTAGGAAGCCCCTGCGATGTAATTGGGATTTCATTCCATTGAATCTATCCTGACAATGGGTCGTCAGTTCAATTCCCTTGGCCAAATCCTCCTCTGTCTCTTCAATTTTCCAAATGTGGAGGGAGATTTCCGGGGAAGGTTCCAATGTTTTATAAAGCGGCATATTTTAGGGATATTCGTACCTTTGCGGCCCTGTCCCAAATGGAAAAAGAACATTTAGGGGTTACAGGGTCTGTCATCAATTATAAAATAAACACAAAAAAGAAATGGGCTCAAAAACCGTAGCATATGTACCCTATAAAGTTAAGGATATTTCATTGGCTGATTGGGGCCGAAAGGAAATAGGGCTCGCCGAAGCTGAAATGCCCGGCTTAATGGCCCTTAGGGAGGAATATGGGGAAGCCCAGCCCTTGAAAGGCGCCCGTATTGCGGGCTGCCTACATATGACCATACAAACGGCCGTGCTCATTGAAACCCTGGTGGCCCTCGGTGCTGAGGTCACTTGGAGCTCCTGCAACATATTTTCCACACAGGATCATGCGGCAGCGGCCATCGCGGCAGCCGGGATTCCCGTGTATGCATGGAAAGGCATGACAGAGGAAGAATTTGACTGGTGCATTGAGCAGACCCTATTCTTTGGAGAGGGACACCAGCCCCTCAATATGATCTTGGATGATGGGGGTGACCTGACAAATATGGTACTTGACCGCTATCCTGAACTGGTTTCTGGTATCAAAGGGCTTTCAGAGGAAACCACCACCGGGGTACATCGGCTCTACGAGCGTATGGAAAAAGGCACATTGCCCATTCCTGCCATTAATGTGAACGACTCTGTTACCAAGTCAAAGTTTGACAACAAATACGGATGTCGTGAGAGTGCCGTGGATGCCATTCGCCGTGCAACCGATATTATGCTGGCCGGCAAACGGGTCACGGTTTGTGGGTATGGCGATGTGGGCAAGGGTACTGCCGCTTCATTCCGTGGGGCAGGAGCCATTGTGACCGTTACGGAGATTGACCCCATCTGTGCCTTACAGGCCGCCATGGATGGTTTTGAGGTAAAACGATTGGAGTCAGTGGTCGCAACATCGGATATCGTGATTACCACCACTGGAAATAAGGATATTGTAAGGGCCGAACATTTTGAGGCCATGAAGGATAAGGCCATTGTGTGCAACATTGGTCATTTTGACAATGAAATTGATGTCGCTTGGCTCAATGAAAACCACGGTGGGACAAAGGTTGAGATCAAGCCCCAAGTTGACAAATACACGGTCAATGGAAAGGATATCATTTTGTTGGCCGAAGGGCGCTTGGTGAACCTTGGTTGTGCCACCGGCCATCCCAGCTTTGTGATGAGCAACAGCTTTACCAACCAGACCCTAGCGCAGATGGAACTATGGAACCATAGTGACAAGTACGACAATAAAGTGTATATGCTACCCAAGCATTTGGATGAAAAGGTGGCCAAACTCCACTTGGAAAAAATTGGGGTGGAACTTACGGAGCTACGCCCAGATCAAGCTGATTACATTGGCGTGACCGTCCAAGGGCCCTTTAAACCCGAATACTACAGGTATTAGATGTTTGGGACGGGACTTTGGCCCCTATGCTTTTCACATATCCAACCATCGCTTGAAATTGGTGGTCCGTTCGCGGGAGACAATGATTTGTTCCTCTTCCTTTGGAAGTAATTTCAAAAGCAATCGGCTATTAAAATAGCTGTGGATCTCAATAACTGACTTTACGGACACCATAAATTTTCTATTGATACGAAAGAAATGGAGGGGATTTAAAATATCCTCCAATTGGTCAATGGTATATTCAATGGGGTATGTTTGGCCCTTGTGTGTATAAAGACAGATCATCCCCCCTTGTGACTTAAAATAGGCAATATCCCCAACATCAAACGATTTAAACTGATTGCCCACTTTTACCATAAAGCGATGTTTGTATTCTTTGTGAAAAAGCTGTTTTAGATGTTCCAGGTTTTCCGTAGTGTTTTTTCCATTATGGGTCACATTTTTATGGAACTTCTCCAATGCCTTTTTCAAATCATCCTTTACAATAGGCTTTAATAAGTAATCAAGGCCATTGTACTTGAAACCGCGGATGGCAAATTCATTATAGGCCGTCGTGAAAATTACAGGAGGGTGGTTCTTAATTTTATCCAAGATGTCAAAACCATATCCATCGTTTAATTGGATATCCAAAAAGATAAGGTCTGGCACTGCATTGGTTGAAAACCAATCAGCCCCACTTTCCACAGAATTTAATTCAGCCACCACCTCAATATTGGGGGCCAATTCATTGACCAATTGTCCCAGTCGCTTGGCGGCGAATTCCTCATCCTCAACAATGATGGCTCTTATCACGAAATAACTTTAAGGTTCATTTGGGCAATATTCCTTTCCAATAAAGGAATGATCACTTCAAAATAATCCATTTCTTCCCGAACCAATACCTGCTTGTTGGTATAAAACGCATACCGCTTTTTTATATTTTTCAACCCCAATTTGGTAGTTTCTTCCTCTCCCTCCCTTAATTGAAGATTATTTTTTATGGCAAGGGCTTCATTTTGAATGGATGAAATGGTAATCTGCAATGGTTGCTCCTTGCTATAGCGGTTATGCTTAAGGGCATTTTCAACCAACATTTGCAATGATAGGGTAGGTATCAAATACTTTTCCGTATCCACATTGATCCCCAATTCAATGTGTACCGCCTTTTTGTGCCGAACATTCATCATGAAAATAAAGGAATCCAAAAAATTCAACTCTTTTTTAAGCGAGACCAAATCATGTTCCCTGTTTTCCAAAATATACCGATATGAACTGGCCAAACGGGTCACAAAGTCCGATGCCAAATCCCGATCCTCATACATCAGTGAGGTCAAGGTGTTGAGGCTGTTGAACAAAAAATGTGGACTGATTTGATTTTTCAATGATGCATATTGGGAAGCCAACTTGTCCCTTTTAAGGTCCTCCAATTGTTTTTCCAGCTGATCATGGTGGTTCATGGCATAGTGGAACATATTTGAAAAAATGACCACCAATACCAGTACAACGGCCCTGGAAAAATCAATGCCAAATTGTTTTACGGGCGGATTAAGGCATATTATCCCCAAGAAATCCTTTAGGGGGAAAAGTGCCAAATAATACACCAGTGCGCAAATTGGCACCACAATGGCCATGTTTACACATATAATTTTTAAACTGCGCCGCGCATTAAGTTTGCAGCAATTCCTATGTTTCCGTAAAAGATGGTCGTTTATCTCCCAGGTCAGCATAAAAAGGAAAAAAGCACTGAGATAGTAGTACAGGTTTGTGGGGCCAAAAAGTCCCTCCATATCTTCTTGACCGTGATAAAGGGTTACCTTCACCGTGAAGAAGACAATGTTCACCACCATCCAGCGGAGCAAAAACTTGGAAATCCCTTTTTTAGAAACCTTTATTTTCACACGAATAAGTTTACGTATCCCACTTGAAATCAATTTGCGCCGCAACGGAGGTTTCATTGTAGCCCTAAATATACATAAGTCTTCCCCACACACTTCTTTGTGAGAGCTGTACTGTCAAATTCTTTGCTGTACTGTTAAATACCACCTTCAATTGAATTGTATGCCGATAGGCCCTTTTCCCCACTTTCAACAGGAAAATCGTCATTACAACTTGAAAAATAACAGCTCCCATCTTTTGAGGTGCCCCTGATGCCATTTGCAACCAAAATTTACTGCACAAAACATAATGTATCATGAAAACAACCAGCTATCTCTTGTTTCTCATCTCCTGTATTGGTCTTGCCCAAACAGGAACCATAAAGGGAGTTGTCATCGACAAACAATCTGAAAGCCCTTTGGAAGGCGCAACCATAGAACTTTTAAACATGGATGTTACCACTGGGGTTGTAACCGACACCCATGGAAGGTTTACCCTGAACAGCGTCCCCTTGGGAAGGCAAACCATTAGAATTAGTTTTATCGGTTATGAGAGCACCACCGTTCCCAACTTGGAGGTAAGTTCTGGTAAAGACAAGTTTGTGAGTGTCCAACTTTTGGAGTCATTCAACCAACTGAACGAAATCATCCTTAGCAACAGCAGCAATAAGGATAAGGCCCAGAACAAAATGGCTGCCGTCTCGGCAAGGCAATTTGGCCTTGAAGAAGTAACCCGATTTTCGGGGGGGCGCAGTGATGTGGGCCGCTTGGCCGCCAACTTTGCAGGGGTATCGGCTCCGGATGATAGTC
>JBFOLQ010000508.1:0-6712 GCA_040830145.1 Flavobacteriaceae bacterium
CGATGGTCCAGTGTGTAAGGAAAGGGGGTATTAACGCACATAACATATCCTTAAAATACCATTTTTTCTGATATCCCATGGGCATAGGGTTTAATATGGTCATGGAGGGAGTTCCATCTACCTTCCATAGGCTATTGTGGAGGGTATAAATTATAAATGTATGCAACAATAATCTTGGAAATGACAGTCACCTAGTAGTGGTGGTTCATGTTACACCTTAACGTTGGCATTGGCATCGTAAGTTTCCAATAGGTTCATGGTCGCCGTGAGCAAATCTTTGGTCTCCAGTAGTAGACTAAAATAAAGGGCCGTGTTCTTAGGACTACTTTCATCAGCCCTGGTACGCTCTACCTGTTTCTGAATTTTGGCATTGACCTTTTCGAAGAGTTTTTGCTTGTCAACGATTACCTCGGGCAGTTTTTCGTATTCCCTGTTGTCAAAAACGTGCTGAATTTCATCAAAAAGCTTTTGGATATACTCATCTGTTTCCTTAAGGTCACGTATTTGGTTGAATCGTAATTTCTTATGATTATTGTTCACATGTTTGTAACATGCTTTGGCAATGTATTCCAAAGACTGGGTCATATCCTGCAAATAACTAAGGATGGTGATGTAAAAATCACTGGTTCCCAAACTGGACTCATCAAGGTTTTTAATGAAGTAAAAAATACTGTCCCGTAGGCTCTCTACCTCAGTATTGAGTTTGTTAATGCCCTTTTTACTTTTTCTCAGGACATCAATATTGTGTTTGGCCAACCCGTTGATACTTTGCGAATATATTTTATTGGCACGGTGTATGGTTAGGGAGATATTTTCGGCACTCTCGTCGATAATGCCCATTATGCTCTTGCTTTCAGCTTTTTTCAAGCGCTGTTCCATCTTGGTTTCCCGGACTTTTTGATTATGGGAAAGGTAGTTTTTGCCTATTAATAGAAAGGCCAGTACCAAAAGGATACCCACGGCCCAGATACCCCCAAGATGGATGAGATAGGCAATGATGGCTGCAGCCGTAAACGCACTGAATGCCGTAAAGAACCACCCCCCAATTACATTGAGCACACCGGCCACACGGTATACGGCGCTCTCGGGCCCCCAAGCACGATCGGCAAGTGAGGAGCCCATAGCTACCATAAAAGTCACATACGTAGTGGATAACGGAAGTTTCATTGAGGTGGCAATGGATATAAGCACACTGGCCACCATAAGGTTTACCGCAGCACGTACCAAATCAAAGGCAGGAAGGTCTTGCACCCTATTTTTAGGTACATAGACATATGGTTTTTGAAAGCGGGCATCTATTTTCATGGCAAGTGACCGTGGCACAATACCCACTAAATTTTCGGAGGCTTTAATGGAATATTTTACAATCTGTCTCGATAGAAAATTGGGTTGAAAACGTTCATCCCCCTCATCTTGTCGGGAAAGATCCACACTTGTTTGCACCACGCTTTTGGCCTTTGAGGAAAACCATAGGGTCACTACCATAATGATTCCCGCCAACAAAAGCAGGAAGGTGTCCGTAGCGACAGCTTTTGACAAACCTTCCATGGTAAATTCAGTAGGGGCCACTCCAGAGGCCAACCACGAATTATATGATTCCAGTGCCGCCAAAGGCACCCCGATAAAATTAACAAGGTCGTTGCCCGCAAAGGCCATGGCCAGGGCAAAGGTCCCTAGAACAATGATAATGGTATATATGTTGAATTTTGTGAACCAGGTCACCAACCATGAAATAAGTGTCCAAACAATAAAATTCCCTAACAGAAATAGATTGGTATTGTTATGTATGAAGTCCAAAATTTCAGGACTTATAATGGAAGCACTCTTCAGTCCCTTTACAATGATAAAATATATGATTGAACTAATGGCGACCCCCCCGAAAATCGCCCCCATCCATTTGGGTTTTTCCTCAAATTTAAAGGTGAGCAGTATCCGGGAGAACCATTGCACGATAGCTCCCACGGTAAAAGCCACAACTACAGACAATAATATGCCCATGATGATTTGGGTGGCCTTTTCAGTATTGATGTGGGTGGCCAAATCGGCAAATCCACCTCCTTCGGCAAAAATTTTGACCAATGAAATGGATACGGCGGCCCCCAAAAGCTCAAATACAATGGAAACTGTTGTGGAGGTGGGCATCCCAAGAGTATTGAAAAAATCCAGCAATAGAATGTCAGTGATCATGACTGCCATAAAAATGATCATGATTTCTGAAAAATAGAATTCCCCTGGATTGAAAATGCCCTTTCTGGCCACTTCCATCATTCCACTTGATGACATGGCACCAAAGGCAATGCCCACACTGGCAACAATCATAATGGTCCTAAAGGGAATGGCCTTAGATCCTATGGCCGAGTTCAGGAAGTTGACGGCATCATTGCTTACACCTACGACCAAATCAGTAATGGCCAGTAGGGCCAAGGCGATGATCATAAATAGATAGATGTTCTCCCCCATCAAGTTTCAAATAAGCACAAAAATGACATTATAATTCCTGACCTAGGTTAATAAATTGTTATGAAACGCCCCTAAGGGGGCTAAAAAACAATTACGTGGAAGGCGGAGTCAGAGACCATTCCGTTAGAGACCTTCCACCAAGGCTGTATCTGTTGGGGGCAATGCCAGTTTTTTAGGGGAAATGCCTTCTGTTATCTCGAGTGTCTCATGGGCTTTGAGCACTATTTGGATTTCCTTGGACTCATAACCCAAATAGTCAATGATGACGGTATAGTCCCCAGGGGGAACATGGGCAAACTCAAAATTACCGTGTAGATTGGTTTGGGTCTTCTCTGAGGTATCCTTTAACCAAATACTTGCAAACATGACAGTTTCATCTTGATCAAAGGTATCAAATACATTGCCTTTGATAGTACCTGTTTCTTGGGCTGATACGCTTAAACAAGCCGTGAATAGAAGAAAGGAAAAGAATTTTTTCATCCCAGATTTTTCTTTTATGCAAAGAAAAATCCCCAATGTTAACAAAAGGTTAGTGATTCGTCATTTTATGGTCAAGTTAAAGTTAAATGTCCTGTATGGACTCTGATTGAAAACAAGGATTTTTTAGCCGTATCTTCGGCAAAAATTTTTGTATGGAATGGGAACGCCTACTTTCCCTTAAACGATTTGGAGACACGCATAAGCGCCTTCGGAGCGAACAGGATGAGACTCGTCTGGGCTTTGAGGTAGATTATGACCGCATCATTTTCTCATCAGCCTTTAGAAGCCTACAGGACAAGACCCAGGTAGTACCCTTATCCAAGACCGATTTTGTACATACCCGGCTTACACATAGTTTGGAAGTATCCGTTGTAGGTCGCAGTCTTGGGAGGATAGCCGGAAAGAAAATACTGGAGAAACACCCGTGCCTACAAACCATCCATGGGTATCGGTTTGGTGATTTTGGAGCCATTGTGGCTGCAGCGGCTTTAGCCCATGATATTGGCAATCCACCTTTTGGGCATAGTGGGGAAAAGGCCATAGGGGCATTTTTTAAGTTGGGCGAGGGAAAAAAATTCCAAACCAACTTAACCAAAAAACAGTATCAAGACTTGATTGACTTTGAGGGGAACGCCAATGGGTTTCAACTTTTGACAAGCTCAAGGGAAGGTGTTGTAGGAGGACTGCGGTTAAGTTATGCCACCTTGGGGGCTTTTATGAAATACCCGAAGGAATCCCTCCCTAAAAAGCCCACTTCGCATATTGCGGACAAAAAGTTTGGCTTTTTCCAATCTGAAAAGGACACATTTGAGGAAGTGGCCGGTGAGTTGGGATTGGTGAAGACCCGTTCTGGCAATGATAGTTCCTTTGCGAGGCACCCACTTACTTTTTTGGTGGAGGCAGCTGACGATATTTGTTACACCATCATTGATTTTGAAGATGGCATTAACCTGGGCCTGATTTCAGAGGAATATGCCTTGGAGTACCTTATTAAACTTGTTAAGGACAGGATAAACACCAAAAAGTATAACCAATTATCGTTGAGGGAGGATCGTTTGAGCTATTTACGGGCCTTGGCCATTAGTACACTGATCAATGAGGCTGTGGAAATATTCATTGAAAATGAAAACGAGATTATGAATGGGACATTTGACGTTCCACTTTTGGATAAAAGCAGGTATAAGGCCCAAATTGAGGATATTATTTCCTTGAGTGTAGATAAGGTGTACCAATCAAAGGAAGTGATAGAAAAGGAAGTGGCCGGATATCAGGTCATCTCTGATTTATTGGAAGTGTTCACCGCCTCACTCATTAGGAAAATGCAAGGAGCGGGATCAGTTTATGACAACTTGGTCACCAATATGCTTCCCGAGCGTTATCAATGTAATTACAGGGAGCTATACGATGTGTTATTGGCTACATGCTCGTATGTGGCCAGCTTATCTGATGGCATGGCCGTACACTTACATGGTAAAATACGTGGTAGGCAACTTTAGTGTCAAAAATTATAGGATACCCCCACGCCCAACAGTTGCTTGAATTGAATACGTGGTTCCCCAGGGTCGGTAATCTGTCCGTCCTCCGTTACTTGGTCAAAAAGAATGTCATCATCATAGATAATATGTGTGCCAATGTTGGCCGCAACATATTTATTGACCTTCATATCCAAATTGAGCTCCCAGTCAACATCAACATTGCCAAAATCCCTGAGATAATCGGTATAGAAGCTTAGGCGGTGTTTGAGACCCATATTCTTCATGACCTGGGCCTTAAAACTATTGGTAATCAAAAAGCCCAATTCAAGATATACGTTCTCTCCTGGTTCCAGCACATTGCCATCAGTGTCAAGTTTGGCCTTTTTTACCCCAAAGGCCCCTCGGTTCGCCAAATCTTGGTCCAATACAAAAGTTGCTTTTTGGGTAAGGGGGGAAATGTAAAGATTAAACTTTTGGTCCACGGTAATATAAGAGGTGCCTGCTCCCAAAAAGGAATACCCAGGGGCCATAAAACGTGAAATGGGCTGTTCCCTATTGGGGTATTTATAACCATCTGAAAATTGGGTGTTGAAATTGGCCTTTACGGAATAGTACCAATTACTGATAGTATCCCTTCTATATCCAAAAGTGGAGCTCAGTCGGATGGCATCGTCGGTCTTGCGGAGCTTTCGGCCTTCCTGGGCATTGATTCCATACCGTAACCCCATATAATTGTCCCATTTAAGATACCTAAACTTGTAATTGCGCTCAAACTTCAGATTGGTGATGGCCGTAATGGAGTTGTTTCCACCCGCGTTCCAGTTTACAAAGGCCACTTCACTTATATTGATTCCCAATTCGTTGTTGATGGTCCAAAAGGAGGGCATCTTAAATTTCTTGAATCGTTTGGTCCGTGCCTCTATTCGGTTCAGTGTAACCTTGGGATTGGTCAAGCGCACTCCTCGTGGGATGTATTTGACAATGGGTTGTTTGGGCCGAACGAACAAAAGATCAACCTGTGTTGTATCAATGGAGGAAACAATGGGGTTTTGGGCAATAAGGGATTGCCAACCCAACAGTATAAAAAGAAAAAGAGGGATGCGTATCATTTATATCAATTTATAGAGATGGTTTTTAATGGAGATGGGATCTATTTGGGCTACTTGGTGCAATTGTTCAGTATTGCCATGCCCTACAAAGCTGTCGGGGATTCCAAAGATTTTGAAGGAGCAAGTTGCAGAGACTTCATTGGCATATTCCAGTACAGCACTACCAAACCCTCCTGTTGTACAACCGTCCTCAATGGTAACAATATGTTCGTGTTGTGCGAAGACGCGCCGTAGAAGTTGTTTGTCCAATGGTTTTACAAAACGCATATTGTAATGCCCCACAGCACTATTTTGGGGCAGTTCCCCAATCATTTTGGCCATAGTGTTCCCAATATGGCCTATGGATAAGACAGCTATTTTGTGTCCTTTCTTAAGTTCAATCCCTTTTCCAATGTCCATTTTTACAAAAGGGTTTTTCCAATGGGTTGTAGTAGCCCTTCCCCTGGGATACCGAATGGCAATGGGGTGGGGCAGGCCCAATTGCGCCGTGTACATGATATTGCGCAATTCCATTTCGTTCATTGGGGCACAGATGGCCATATTGGGGATACAACGTAAGTATGCCAAATCAAAGACCCCATGATGCGTTGCCCCATCGCGTCCAACGATTCCTGCACGATCTAAACAAAAGATGACGGGAAGATTCTGTAAGGCCACATCATGGATGAGTTGATCATAGGCACGTTGCATAAAGGTAGAGTAGATGTTGCAGAAAGGAACCAACCCGTCAGTGGCCATTCCTGCGGCCAGGGTGACGGCATGTTGCTCAGCAATGCCCACATCAAAGGCCCTATCGGGAAAGACCTCCATCATAAATTTCATGGAGCTGCCCGTAGGCATGGCCGGGGTAATGCCAATGATTCCTTTATTATCCCTAGCTAGCTCTACTAGCGTGTGTCCAAAGACATCTTGGTATTTGGGGGGGTGTTCGCGAACGGGTGCCTTCAACAGTTCCCCTGTGATGGCGTTGAACCTTCCAGGGGCATGATATATTACTTGATTCTCCTCAGCTTTTTTAAGTCCCTTGCCCTTTGTGGTGGTGATATGTAACAATTTTGGTCCTTTCACTTTCTTTAGACGCTCAAGTTCAGAAATTAATGTGGACAAATCATGCCCGTCAATGGGACCTGAATAATCAAAGTTAAGGCACTCAAAAATGTTCTCATCCTTGGCAGTACCCTTTTTAAC
>JBFOLQ010000509.1:0-2195 GCA_040830145.1 Flavobacteriaceae bacterium
ACCGTACAGGAAATAAGGAGTTTGGTGCAACGGGAAGTTGACAAATACTTGGTGAATGCCAAGGTAATGGTACAGCTGACCAGTTTTAAGGTTTCGGTATTGGGCGACGTCAAAAATCCGGGCACCAACTATATATACAATTCAGAATCAACGATTTTTGAGGCGTTGGGTACCGCCGGGGATTTAAATATATCAGCGAATAGAAAGATGGTGAAACTGATACGGCAGGTAGATGATAAGAGTGTGGTGGTGACCTTGGACCTTACCGATCCCATGGTCATACAGTCCCCTTATTACTTCTTGCATCCCAATGACGTCATATATGTGGAGACGTCCAAACAAAACATTGTCCGAAACAACTTTTCGGTGGCCACACTTGTTTTGACTGCCATATCCACCGGATTGTTGATATGGAATTTAGCGGCCAATTAGAGCCGATGCAAAAACAGAATTAAGCATTGAAATCATGAGACAAGAGGTTAACTTGAAATCGTTTTTTAAAAAGCTGTACAGGCATAAATGGTTATTTATGTTCAGTATGGCGGTTTTTGCGGGCCTCGCCCTACTCTATATTAAATGGGCAACCCCTATTTACGAGGCATCTACCTCACTCTTAATCGATCCCTCAGGGAGCAATAGGGTACTGGGGGATAGCCGATATGTGGAAGGGGGCGTGAGCCTAATTGAGATGGAAAAGAACCTATACAACGAGATAGGGATCATTAAATCATTTGATTTGATTTCCCAGACAGTGGAAGACCTAGGGTTTGGGATTTCGTATCATTCTGGGGATTGGTTCAAAAAGCGGGAACATTACCATTACTTTCCCTTTGAAGCGGTTTTGGATGGAAAAGCCTCCCAATTATATGATGTGCCCTTTGAAGTGGAGATTCTTGGCGGCAACAAATACAGGCTTTTTGTAGAGAGTAAAAAGTTTTCGGTCTTTGATCCCTCCATTGGGTCAGTGCGCGAAGTGCAAAGGGATTTTGCATATTCCGGGGAATATGAATTTGGTGAAAAAGTAACCCATGACTACTTTAATTTTACCTTGCAAAAACCAAAGTACAATGTCAGTATCAGCGATTTTTTGGGTGAATCCCTGAGTTTCATTGTCCATAACCCTGAAGGGGTGGCCAACGGATACGCCAGTAAGATAAAGGTTGACAATATTGACATTCAAGCAAGTATCTTTAAGATTACGTCTGATGGCCCAGTGGTTGCCAAGGAAATTGACTTTTTGGACAAGTTGACAGAAAACTATATCCAGAACAAGCTAAGCTCACGAAATGACATCGCCGCGACCAAGGAGGCCTTTATCCAAGAGCAACTGGACATGGTTTCGGATTCCCTGTTGAAGAATGAGATTGAGATGGAAATGTTCCAAAGGGATGAGAATGCGGTTGATTTGGACCAAACGGCCACGAACGCTTTGGACCAAACCAAGGATTTGCAGATGGAAAGGGCCAAGCTTGAACTTGATATCAAATACTATAATTCGTTGATTCGCTATGTTAAGCGCAACCGCAACAGCAATGATTTTGTGGTTCCCACCACCATGGGCACTGAAGAAGATCCTTTGATAAGTGATAACATTTCAGAACTCAAGGAATTGTTCGCCACGAGAGCAAAAAAGCGATATACGGTTACAGCGGATAATCCGGAAATGAAAGCCCTCAATTCCCAGATAAATGAGTCCATCGGATTGTTTTTGAAGAACCTTCAGAATGCCATTAGGTCATCAAGGTTTGCCATGGAAGGATTGGATTCCCAAATGGCAGGGATACAAGGAGAAATAAGTTCCTTGCCCATGCGACAAAAGGAATTGTTGGCCATCAAGCGGCAAAAAGACCTTTATGAGAACCTGTTCAACTATTTGAGCCAGGAATTGGCCAAGACGGGAATAGCAAGGGCTGAGAGCACTTCAGACACCCGTGTATTGGATGAAGCCAGAATGTTGGGGAGTGGCCCTGTGGCCCCACAAAAAATGCTGATAATGGTATTGGCTTTGACATTGGGGGCTCTGTTGCCCTTGGCATGGATTGTAGGGTTTTCAACAAATAACGAAATTGAAAATGTAGATCAAATTCGGGCACATACGGCGATTCCCGTGATAGCAAGTGTGGTGCACCATAAAGCAAAATCGAAAAAATCGGGATCATCCATTTCGTTGTGGAAAGTGAAGGAATCGTTTCGGG
>JBFOLQ010000510.1:0-5659 GCA_040830145.1 Flavobacteriaceae bacterium
GCTCCGCATAGGCCCCGGTAAATACCCCGGAAATGGTCTTCACATCGGCCAACCGGTCGCGTTCAGAACGCTTGGCGGTGGCTTCAACATAGGCCTCCACCTCCGATTTTTGTGCCTCTGTTGTGATTTTGCCCACTAACTCGTGCTCTGGGGCGAGGGTCATAAAGGAGACACCAAAGATGGTATCGGGCCGGGTCGTAAATACAGGTATGCTGTAAGCTGTATGTTGTATTTTGAACTCCACATGCGCCCCTTCGCTTCTTCCAATCCAATACGTCTGGGAATCTTTTAAGGGTTGGGGCCAATCTATGGTATCCAAACCATCCAACAGACGTTGTGCATAGGCGGTAATCCGCATCATCCATTGGGTCATTTTTTTTCGAATGACCGGATAGCCTCCCCGCTCAGAAACACCATTGACAATCTCATCATTTGCCAAAACGGTTCCTAATTCAGGACACCAGTTGACCTCAACATCGGCCAAGTAGGTCAATCGGTATTTTAAAAGAATTTTTTGTTTTTCCATTTCGGAAAACCGGCCCCAATCCCCACTGTTGAAAAGGGGCGTGTCCTCATCACAAATGGCATTGACCCCCACATTTCCCTCTTTCTCAAAATGTTGGATCAAGGTTTCAATGGACTCCGCAGTGTCCGTGATGACATTGTACCACGAGTTGAAAAGTTGAATAAAGACCCATTGCGTCCATTTGTAATATTTGGGGTCAGAAGTACGTACCTCCCGGTCCCAATCAAACGAAAATCCAAGACGATCCAATTGTTCGCGATACCGTTTAATATTGGTCTCGGTGGTAATCGCCGGGTGTTGTCCCGTTTGAATGGCATACTGTTCTGCGGGCAATCCAAAGGAGTCATACCCCATGGGATGCAACACATTGAACCCTTTATGCCTCTTATAACGGGCATATATATCACTGGCAATGTACCCAAGTGGGTGTCCTACATGCAATCCGGCACCAGAGGGATAGGGAAACATGTCCAATACATAATATTTGGGAGCCGCCCCTCCATTCCCTCCTAAGGAAGGGGAATTGGGATTCCTGGCCACGAAGGTTTTATGGTCCGCCCAATATTGTTGCCATTTGGCCTCTATTTTCCTATGGTCATATTTCATCTTCTTCCCAAGTGTTTATTGGACGCAAAAATAGACGTATTCAATGAAAGGGAAAACCCCAACCTGCAATATTAAACCCTTGGTCCAAGGTCAATAACCTTCCACTTTTCAAAACCCAAATCATGGATACCATGGCGGCTAGATTGATGGCATAGCCGAACCATTTCATTTGTCGCTGCGAATATGGCCTATCCTTAAAGACTATAAAAGTGTCTATAAGCAACCAAACTGAGAACAACAGCAAAAAAACGGCCAATACAACATCCTTGAACCAATACCACAGTAAGAAACTTTGAACCGTCAATAAAAGGAACATCACAAGTTTAGAGGCGCTTCTGCCCAAAAGCGTAGCCGTGGTTTTTTTACCTGCCCTTCCATCCGGGTCTATATCCATGATTTCTCCCGCTATATGGGCCTGAAAGGCAAAAAGGGATAGGTATGTCACCGTTTGCCAAGGCAATGAATCCAACCCGTTGAGTTCAATGCAAAAAAAGGCGGTCAACACATAGCCTGCCTGAATCAAAATCTCAAAAGGGGGCCTTTCCTTTACACGAAATGGTTTGAAATTGTACACTATATTGAAAATGACCATAACGGCCAGCAGCATGAACATGTTTAAACCGCATAAGTACGTGAACAGCAAAATAAATGGGGCAACTACCAAAGAAATTTTTAAGGGCAATCCCCGGATATCCCCTTGAGATGCCCTAGCGCCAAATAGATAATTCCCTTTTCTCTCATTGAACGAATCCGAATCAATATCGTTGTAATCGTTCAGACCATACACAAGGTAATTCAATGGAAATGTCACAAAAATCAACCCCAACCAAAAAGGAACCGCTTTCCAAAAGTCAGTCTGATCACTAAATGGAACCAAGTATATCCACACTGTTGGAAACCACAAGCCAGGGCGGGAAATTTTTAAGTGTAACAGTAGCTTGCCCACCATAGTATCATTGAACTCGTCTTGAGTTGTAAAAATTTGCTGCAAATATATCTTTTGCACCCATTTTTCTCCTTTCTCTTGGTCCGTAGTCCTACTTCGGCTCACTTCGTCTTCGCTCAGTGCAGGCCGCTCAACACAGGTGCATGCCCCTCAAAAAAGTTTTCAAATAGGTACAAAACCTTAAATCCTCACTTGAATTACACAACTCAAGACGAGTTCATCACCTGCAAGTACTAAAAAATAATTTACTTTCCTATTTTTGGACTTTCAGGTTTAATCATGGGCACCTCTTTTGAAAATTACCAAAGACGCAAGCTGATATCCTCATATTTTTCTGTGGTGCTCAGTATTGCCCTTGTCCTGTTTTTATTGGGTGTCTTGGGATTGTTGGTCCTCAACACCAAAAAAATGGCCGACCATTTTAAAGAGCAGGTCTCCATTTCACTATTTCTAAAGGAATCTGCCAAGGAAGTGGAAATTGACCAGCTCCAGAAGAGTTTGGCCATGGCTGAGTATACCAAGAATGCCGTTTTTGTGTCCAAGGAGGAGGCCGCTGAAATACACGCCCAGGAAATCGGGGAAAATTTTTTGGAGTTTTTGGGATACAATCCCCTGAAGAACTCCATTGATGTCAATCTCAGGGCCGAATTTGTGAGCCCGGCCCAAATTGATTCCATTGCGAACATCCTTTCCAAAAAGAACTATGTGGACGAAATAAGTTATGATAAACCGTTGGTGGGGTTGTTGAGTGACAATGTCAAAAAAATAGGCACCTATATTTTGGTGGCCAGTGCAATGTTTACGCTTATCGCCGTATTGTTGATCAACAGTTCCATTCGTTTGTCCATTTATTCAAAACGGTTTATTATCAAAACCATGCAAATGGTCGGGGCTACCAAGACCTTTATCCGTCGTCCCTTCATATGGACCAATATCAAACTGGGGATGTTGGGGGCACTCTTGGCCCTGATGGCATTGGGGGTGGCCATTTACTATGCGGACAGGGCCTTTCCTGAGCTGACCCTTTTTGGCAACATTTCACAATTGGCCGTACTTTTTGGTGGGGTGTTCTTATTGGGTGTCCTCATTTCATGGGTAAGTACCTTTTTTGCCACTCAGCGGTTTCTCAACCTGCGTACTGATGACCTTTATTATTAGGTCGCCAGGCTGTTGGAGTAGAGACTTTAGACCGCAACGCTGTTAAATGAAAGACGTAGAACGATTCTAAAGGTTTTACAATAGGGAGGGGCAAACAGTCAAGCCACATTCTATACTTCCAGCATCTAGCATCTAGCATCTAGCATCTAGCATCTAGCATCTAGCAAAATTACCTACCTTTGCCGTATGGGTAGAAAAC
This sequence comes from Flavobacteriaceae bacterium, assembly GCA_040830145.1. GTDB lineage: Bacteria > Bacteroidota > Bacteroidia > Flavobacteriales > Flavobacteriaceae > JBFOLQ01. Next base: position 3,436 of record JBFOLQ010000510.1, read on the forward strand.
AGCGAAGCAATCAGGCAATCCCGGACCAAAGGGAGTTTGTCTTTCAGCGCAGGAACTATTTATTCATGTTCGTGGGCATTGTATTGATAGCGCTGGGCTTCATCTTGATGGCCGGGGGAGGCAGTGACGACCCCAACGTCTTTAACCCCAATATATATAGCTTTAGAAGAATCCGTTTGGCCCCAACACTTGTGCTGCTCGGCCTGGGCATTGAAGTGTACGCCATTTTGTTGAATCCCCACAAAAAGAAAAAGTAACCCTTGGATACATTGGATGCCATAATTCTGGGCATTATACAGGGGTTGACAGAATTCTTGCCTGTTTCCTCCAGTGGTCATTTAGAACTGGGAAAGGCCATTTTGGGGGATGATTCCGTTCCCCAGGAAAGCCTATTGTTTACCGTAGTGCTTCATTTTGCCACGGCCCTGAGTACGTTAGTGGTCTTTAGAAAGGATGTATGGGAGATTATCCGTGGGTTGTTTCAATTCAAACGCAACGAAGAGACCCTGTTCTCCTTGAAAATCTTGGTCTCCATGGTTCCTGCCGTATTGGTGGGACTCTTTTTTGAGGAGCAGTTAGAGGCCTTTTTTGGGGGCAATATCCGTTTTGTGGGCTTTATGTTGCTTATCACCGCGGTACTTTTATATTTTGCTGACAAGGCCAAGGACACCCATAAAAAAGTTAGTTTCCCCAATGCCCTGATCATAGGTCTCTCGCAAGCCGTTGCCATGCTACCCGGTATTTCCCGTAGCGGGGCCACCATCTCCACCTCTGTACTATTGGGAGTGGACAAGAGTAAGGCCGCACGTTTTTCATTTTTAATGGTCGTTCCCTTAATCTTTGGTAAGATGGCCAAAGATATTTTGGGCGGGGAACTGAGCCTACAAGGAGAGAACAACCTTGCGATGGCAGCCGGATTCATGGCCGCTTTTGTCTCTGGCTTAATTGCATGTACTTGGATGATTCGATTGGTCCGCCAAAGCAAACTCACCTATTTTGCTTTATATTGCCTTGTAGCAGGTGCTTTGGCAATTGCTTGGAGCTTTTGGGGATAATGCTCCTTCTTCCCCCTATCAATTCTCCATACACCATCCTTTTTCCCCTGTCCCACGTACCATCCCAATAGTACCTTAAAATAAGGTGATTCCATTACTTTAAATCATTATTTTGCAGCATAAAACCCCTGAACCATCTTGAAGACCAAAGAAGATTTCCTGGACGGACAACTTTTATTGATTGACAAACCATTGGAATGGACTTCCTTGCAGATCGTCAATAAGATTCGATGGAGCATTCGTAAAAGATTTGCACTCAAAAAAATCAAGGTGGGGCATGCCGGAACCTTGGATCCCTTGGCTTCAGGCCTATTGTTGATATGTACTGGAAAGTTCACCAAAAAAATTGCAGTGCTACAGGGGCAACAAAAGGAGTATACCGGTACCATAGTCCTAGGGGCCACCACACCCTCATACGATTTGGAGACCGAAGTGGACCAATATTTTCCCACCACGCATATCAGTGAGGAAGACATATACCGGGCCACAGAACATTTTCTTGGGGAAATACAGCAGGCACCCCCTTTGTTTTCCGCCATCAAAAAAGATGGAAAACGACTGTATGAATTTGCCCGGCAAGGAAAATCGGTAGACATAAAAAAAAGACCTGTGACCATATCCGAATTTACCATAACGGGTATTTCAATGCCCGAAGTGCACTTTCGAGTAGCCTGTTCCAAAGGAACTTACATACGTTCCCTAGCCCATGATTTTGGGAAGGCACTGGGCTCGGGAGGACACTTATCAAAACTTCGGAGAACCAAAATAGGGGATTTCAACGTAGATAATGCCGTATCCCCTTTGGTGTACACCGACCAACTATTGAGCGAAGGCCAAACGTAAAACAGTGTTGCCCGTTCAACGATTTTTTTAAAATAAAACGCTAAAAATGGGGTTATAGCAATATGAGGTTGAACCGAAAACATCTTTCGTTTTTGATTACACTGTTCTCGCTGTCCATTATTGTACTGTCCCTGTACAATATTCACCTTGGGCAACAGGTTGAGGAAGAATATGTGGTGGAAATGATATTGGACGAGGAAATTTTGGAGCAACTGGAAGAAGAGGAAAAAAAATTGGAAGAACTCACTGAGACTGACCCAATCAAGAGCCATAGGGCCTATAATGAGACGGCCAAATCCAGTTATGGTAATCCCGAGCCTTTGAAA
>JBFOLQ010000511.1:0-4040 GCA_040830145.1 Flavobacteriaceae bacterium
AACCATCTTGATTTGGATAGTGATGGGGATGGTTGTAGTGATAGTGTGGAATGGGGTGCCGTGGATGCCTCTGACAATGATACCTCTAATTATAGAACGGGTACGGATGCCAATGAAAATGGCTTGTTGGATGCTTTTGAATCGGGCACAAGCGGAACCATTGACTATGATCTGGTATACGGATATGCCTTGGATGGCGATAGGAACGGATGTATTGATACGGACGATGACGACATTGCCAATATGGCCGATATAGATGATGACAATGATGGTGTTCTGGATACCACCGAAAGCTCATGTACGGAACTGCAGGGAATCAATACCCACGCGATGACATGGCATGGGTTCGCGGCCAGTAACGTATTTTCATTTCCTGCGGAAGGGCATGGGTTGGCAGCGGACATCATGGTGAACGGAGGCGCATGGGCCAATGCATATAGCGACATTGAACTCGCATTGCCCTTAAGTGTGGAAGGGACCATTCCTTATGCCACCAATGGAATGATAGGGATATTGCCCGTTGATAGGGCCGAGACCAATGGATGGAATGACGGGGGCTATAAAATTCAATTTAACAGAACCCATGGGGTATATGTACGCCATGCAAGTGTGGCTCCCGGTTGGCAAGGACCTTCGGTGGTTGGACAAACCTTTAAGTTGGAAGTGGATGAGAATGGAAACATGACCTATTGGAAGGATGGGAGTGTAATTTTCTCAGGAATAGTGCCACAGACCCAATATAAGGTGGTTCTCACGAGGGGAACTTTTGCCATTTCAGGATTTCAAGTCTCCCAAGGATATGGCGTTTGTGAGGAATTGGATACCGATTCTGATAATACGCCCAACAGCCTGGATCTGGATAGTGATGCCGATGGTTGTGATGATGGGGTAGAGACGGGTAGTACCGCCTCGGAGGACAATGATATCACGAACTTCAATTCAGGTACGGATGCCAATAAAAATGGGCTTTTAGATCAGTTTGAGGAGGGTACCTCCGGTACCGTCAACTACGTGCCCAATTATGGCTTGGCCATAGAAAGTAAGGTATCCGGTTGCCTTTATAAGGATGGCGATGGCATTGGGGATGTGGTAGACCTTGATGATGATAACGATGGTGTCTTGGATGCGTTGGAAAGTGAAACCACCTATGTAGAAACAGAATCCACATCAAACTGGAGCCTCTCCTCAGGATTCTCCAGCCGAGGATTTTACAACTATAACTGTTGTGGGGTCTGGCCTACGGAGGGGTCAAATTACCTGCATTTCAATAGTCGTACCACACAAAACAGTGGAACCGCCTACGTTAGTTTAGGGACCTTGGAAAAGGCGGGAACCTATATCATTGAAATTGATGTACTCAATTTTAGTAACCTTCCTTTCCCTGGAACGCTGACGGAACATGGTTTTAGGAGCGATGGCTCATCCGCGGATGCCCCTGGGGACGTGGTCGCTGAACAATTGGTTACTGCCCCTATTCCTGAAAGGGGGGAAACCGTAAAATGGAGATATACGTGGATTGTCCCGGAATCGGACCCTAGAATAGGGAAGGAGTTTGGGTATTCCATGACCGTATTATATGATAGGGTCAATGCCAATATGGCCATTGATAATCTAGTCTTGACCAGCCCCATGGATACTGACGGGGACGGGATTATGAACCATCTTGATTTGGATAGTGATGGGGATGGCTGTAGTGATAGTGTGGAGTCTGGGGGTAGAAATGCATCCCAAAACAATATAGAGGATTACAATTCAGGAACGGATGCCAACGAAAATGGTTTCTTGGATGAGTTTGAGGGGAACAATGGCACCCATAACTACAGGGTGACCTATGAGTATGCCCTTAAGGAAGAACTGAACCATTGTACCGATACGGATGGGGATGGTATTGGGGATTTGGTCGATATTGATGACGACAATGATGGTATTTTGGATTATGAGGAATCCCCAAATTGTTTTTACAGCACAGATGACTTTATAGCCGGGATAAGTACCGATTTGTTTGCGCAGACATCGAACCCCTTGGAAAATGCCATTGATGGTAACGCAAGGACCTTTACTTATTTTAGACCCAATGTGGGTAGTGCCGGCATGGCCATATTTACCTTGACGCCACGTGCACCCATGGCCCTTTCCGCCATTCATTATTTGGCAAGGTCATGGCCCATAAACCACGGTGCCGATCGCTCAAAACTACAAGGGTATAATGGTGCCGAGTGGGTAGATCTATCCCCCGATCTTTTTCTTTCCGGGGCATCCAGAACCCAGGTAATCCAGAATACATTGGATGTCAACGGGGTGTATGACCGTTTCCGATTGGTCATCACTGCGGGAAGTGTCCACTATGGGGGAATATCTGAGATTAAATTGATTCCTTCTTCCCACGATATCCGATTCGGACTCAAGGAAAATTGTTCAGCGGATACGGATGGGGATGGCATTGCAAACCATCTGGATCTGGATAGTGATGGGGATGGCTGTAGCGATAGTGTTGAGGCCGGTGCCATGGGAATAAACGAAAACAATACCACTGACTTCAATGATGGAAACGATGCCAATAACAATGGTCTTTTGGATGAGTTTGAGGAAGGAAGTACGGGAACGTTGAACTACACCCCCAACTACTATTTGGCGATTTCAAGTGATATCTCTGCCTGTGAGGATACCGACAAGGACGGTATTGGGGATTTAGTGGATATTGATGATGACAATGATGGTGTGTTGGATGCCACGGAAGGTTGCGAGGACGGAACCATGGAACGACCATTTACCCATTTGAACAGGGCTTACTTGGTACCCAGTGGGCGTTACTACTTTGATTTTGGCACGGGTGTCTTTGAGGCCGACGTGGACAATTCCGAAGGGGGAGGATGGGTGTTGATCTTACAATATGTCCATAGAGGGGGTACCAATCCCAGCTTAGAGATCATACAACCGGGCGAGAACTTTCCAAAGACAAGTGAAGGTACATTGGGAGATGATGAATCTGGCAGTGAGTACTGGGGGCATACCGGTAATTTGGCATTTTCCCAATTTGCCGATGCCGATGAACTTCGGTTCTATGGAGAAAGCGAGGCAAATGAACGTATCACACATTTTAGGACCTCGGAAGGATTGGAATATGCACGTTCAGGTTCTGGAAGTTTTGATGAAATTGCCGAAAATTATGTAGCGCTTCAAGGCCATACCTCATTTTTGCCCCGGGGTGCCTCTTACTTTTATTACAATCGTGGAAATGAAGCACTCACCAGATTCCCTTTTTGGTATTGGGGCACATGGCACTGGGGAATCAGGGGGAACGGAAACCGATGGGAGGTCGACGATTTTCCTGGAAACAGTACTAGGAGTACCATTCATAAGGTATGGGTGAGAAGCAATACTGCCCCTTCAGACTACTGTACCCTTGACACCGATGGGGATGGTAAGGACAATAGTATTGATTTGGACAGTGATGGGGATGCATGTAGTGACTCCGTTGAGGCAGGGGCCTTGCCCATTGGGGAGAACGATATTTCCAACTTCCTAAGAGGGGATGACCTTAACAAGAATGGTCTCTTGGACCGGTTTGAAGAAGGAACCACGGGCCAAGTGAATTACGATCAAGACTACAGCCTGGCCATTCGCGAAGGTATAAGCCAATGTTTGGATACGGATGGGGATGGAATAAGTGACCTTGTGGACATAGATGATGACAATGACGGGGTCACTGATGATGAAGAAATTGCCGCCTGCGATGGTACGGAAATAGACCCAGAGAACATAATCACCCATGATTTTTCGGTTTCGTCGGATACGGGATGGGATGTCTCTTCCACTTCCGTTGCACCCACATTTAATGCTTATGGGGCCTATGCCAATTCTGATACGGATTGGGACATTACATTGGTGACCACCTTTGAGACCGAACCTTATGATGTGCTGGAAATTGGACTTGATGTTGGGAAATATGCGTCCAATGCTTCCGATAGGATAGAGGTCTACGTTGATGGGCAGGAAATGGTATCCCTTTCCGCCTCAGAGATTACGGGGACCCACTCCAA
>JBFOLQ010000512.1:0-3321 GCA_040830145.1 Flavobacteriaceae bacterium
CATTGGCATCCCCCTACCCTTTTTCAGTTATGGGGGCTCAGGGTTGATTTTCTTTAGTATACTCCTCTTTATTTTCTTAAAATTGGATGCAAGTCGATTGGGGGAGGATTTCTAAGAGCTTGATTAAAATTTCCATTCCCCTATGGATGACTCTTCTTCCATTTCAGATTCCATCTTATCTGACAGTCCCTCAAAAAAATCAAGGCCTGTTCGCTTTTCCACCTCATCCACTGATACTACGAAATCCTGTAAGGGCCGCGTACTTTCATTCCCGGGCATTAAAAAAGCAATGACCTTCAGATTGTTTGGCATTCCGCGGGCGACTATCTTATAGTAATAACGGGGCACATCCACGTCCTCAGACCCAATTTCGTGCAAACCTTCCTCCAAAACACCCCCTGTGACCACTAGAAGTTCCCCATATCTTTTGGCCCATTGCCGTACCTGTAGCTCCAGGCGGTTCCATACCCCAGCATTGAATTCCTTATTCTGTGGACTGATATTGCTCGTATAAAAAGTCTCATTATAGGCATACTCGGAAAAACGGCGGTCACCGGCAGGGCACAAATGCCCCCTGTCATACCCAGACCCTTTATAATTGCGCCAATCGGCCGAATGTGTCTTTACTTTTGGGTCCTCTATAAAATAGGGGCGTTCCCGGTCATCATAGGTCAAATGTTCCTTTTTAAGGACATAGGCCACCCACTCCGCCTGTTCAAAAGGCTCATTGTACGAAAGTGTATAATAGTCATGCTCAATAATGGCCCCAGTGGTGGAACTCGGGGCAAGCTCCTTGGGAATGGGAAGGGAACTCCCCGTTTTATCTGAACGGGAATAGGATGCCGGCGTATAAAAGTTTTCAAAAAGCCAAAAGCCCACAATGCACGTAAGCATCAATACCATATATATGGTCCGGTCCCTGTTTCTTTTCCCCATGGCTCAAAAATAACCAAAAGAGAAGGCTTTCGTCCATTGGGGAAACCACTAAGATGTTATTAAGGGTGTTCCTGAACAACAATGATATGATTTCCCGGTATCAAACCATAAAAAAAGCCCCGATATACCATCGGGGCCCTATACTTGAATCTTGAAAATAAGCTTAAACCGCTGTTTAACCTTTCACAGCCGCCAACTTGCCATTTTTAAAATTATTCATCTTAAGGTCTTGCAACACATTTACCGCCTCCTCAACATAGACATCCTTAGCCAGGTTTTGGTGCCACCTGTCCCGTTTTTCACGTAAATCGGCATCTTGGGTAAAGAGCTCCTGCTCATATTGCAGTGACTCAAAGGTCAAGCGGGAATCATAATCATTCATCGTTTTGAAATACTTGCCCTTTTCACGGTCTTTTTCCTGTTCGGCCTTATATACATCATAATTTAGTGAAATGCTGGTCTCATCCTGTTCTTGTTTCAGCCACCGTGCATTCTGCTCGATGAAGTTGATTTGGGGATTGCTGGCGATTCGCTCATTGCTTTTGGCAATGGTTTTTTCATAGTCAATATACCCATCCCATGGGGTGTAATCGGCCGGTGAGATCTTATCCCATTTCAATGGATTTTCTTGATCCCGTTCGCCCAAATCTATGTAGCTATATTTGTCCGGGACCACCACATCGCTCTTAACACCTTCCAACTGCGTAGAGCCACCGTTGATGCGGTAAAACTTTTGTGTAGTGAGCTTAATGGCCCCCAAGTCACCATATTCATTACTGCGCACCACATTGTCCAATGGAATCACGTTCTGTACGGTACCCTTGCCAAAGGTCTGCTTGCTCCCTATGACCACCGCCCTTTTGTAATCCTGCATGGCCGCGGCCAATATCTCAGAAGCTGAGGCCGATAGTTCATTTACCAAAATAACCAGGGGACCGTCCCATTGAATCCGTTCGTCCTTATCATCATAAACATCCTTACGTTGACCGGAGCTCCGCACTTGTACAACGGGGCCATCCTTGATAAAGAGCCCAGCCATTTCCACTACGGTCTTCAAGGATCCCCCTCCATTGTCCCGAAGGTCCAAAATAAGGCCTTCGGCCCCGGCTTCCCTCAATCGCTCCACTTCCTTGGCTACGTCCGTAGCACAGTTTCGCTCCGTATAATCATCAAAATCAACATAAAATTTGGGAAGGTGGATCAATCCATATTTATGGTCTTCCTTAATGATCTTGGCCGACTTTGCATAGGACTCCTCCAATAACACCACATCACGCTCCAACGTCACATCATCCAAGGAACCATCCACTTTTCGTACCGTAAGGGTCACCTGTGTGCCTTTGGGCCCTTTGATCATCTTGATGGCGTCATCTAGGCGCATCCCCACAATATCTATGGAGTCCTCTCCCTCTTGGCCCACTTTTATGATGTGGTCACCCACTTCCAACCGTTGGTCGCGCCATACGGGTCCCCCTGAGATAATTTCCACGATTTTGGCCCCCTCAGGTTTTTTCTGCAATCGCGCCCCAATGCCCTCAAATTTTCCGGACATACTGGCATCAAATTTTTCCTTTTCCACAGGAGCAAAATAAAAGGTATGGGGGTCAAATTCATCCACTATTGTATTGATGTACTGCACAAACCAATCCTCCCGTTTTAGGTCATCCACAAAATCAAAGAATTCGTCCAAGGTCTTGTGAGTACTCTCCCTGGCCACCGTCTCTGCTTCCTTGGGTGTAAATTTCTTCTGGGCTTTGTCCCCGTCAGATCCATCCCCATCGTTTTCCTTGGCAGACAATTTACTGTCGTACGTACCCATACTGGCATATTTCAATTGCTTCCTCCATCGCTCCTTCAATTCATTTCTGTCAGTGGCAAATGGCAGGGACTTATAATCGATATCTATCGTTTCCTGTTGGTTAAAATCAAAGGGGTCGGCCAGGACTTCCTTATAAATTTTCTTGGCTTGGGCCATTCGTTCCATCAAACGTCCATGCACCAAATTGAAGAAGGTAATCTCGGTATTCTTGATTTGATCATCCAATTGGAATTTGTACTTTTCAAACTCTTGGATATCCTCTTCCAAAAAATAACGTTTGGTAGGGTCTAGGACATCAATAAAGTCTTCAAAGACACTGACTGAAAAATCATCATTGATGTCCTTGGGCTCAAAGTGTCCTTTCTCGAGCACATAGGTGATAATATCCAGTAGTAGTTTGTCTTTGTCATCATGGTCGTCTTGGGACTGATTGTTGGTAAAGCTACAAGCGGCAACGGCCACCAATAGTACCAGAAGGGCGTAGGCAAGATTTCTTTTCATCCTTTTTTTAAAGATTTTTTGCAAGCTTAGACTCATATTGCCATGTTCATATGTTGTTGAATTCC